>JAPPLI010000063.1 GCA_028819495.1 Gammaproteobacteria bacterium
CCCCCGTTTTTACCGGGATTCCGGCACCCACCGGGCGTTAGCGGGAATTGCTGCAGGATAATTCAATCATTCATATCAGAGTGCCCAGCAACAGACGAACACATAATATTGCCAGCATAAGTTCCGAGGGAACCACTGACATTTTCTAAAATATCCTGTCCATCCTGTTCATCCATGTTTAAATCCACACGAAGCGCGCCAGGAAGATCAGGGCCAGAAACCATACCCCTGCCGTGATCTCCCGGTGTTTGCCGCAAGCCAGCTTGACGCTGACGTAGGTAATGAAGCCCACGGCGATGCCGTCTGCAATGGAGAAGGTCAGCGGGATCGCGACGATGGTGAGCAGCGCCGGGACCAGTTCGGTGGCATCGTCCCAGGCCAGGTCGCGCATGCCGCCAAGCATGAGCAGGGCCACGAACACCAGGGCGCCGCTGGTGGCGAACTCCGGCACCATGCGCGCCAGGGGAGCGAAGAATATGGCAAGCAGGAACAGGATACCCACCGTCACGGCAGTCAGCCCGGTACGGCCGCCGCCGGCAATGCCCGCCACGCTTTCCACGTAGCTGGTCACCGGGGTGCAACCGAGGCAGGCGCCGACCACGCTGGAGGAACTGTCGGCCTTCAGCGCCCGGTCCAGGTTCTGCACCCTGCCCTGCCCGTCCACCAGACCGGCCCGATGGGCAACGCCCATCAGGGTGCCGGTAGTATCGAACAGGTTGACGAACAGGAACGCGGCTATCACGCTGATCATGCCCACGTCCAGGGCGCCGGCAATATCCAGTTGCAGGAAGGTCGCGGCCATGTCCGGCGGCGCGGACACCAGCCCCTGGTAGGTCACCAGCCCGGCAAGCAGGCCCGCGCCCGTCACCGCCAGGATGCCCAGCAGGATGGCGCCGGGAACGCCGCGCACACCCAGCCCGGCAATAAGCAGGAAGCCGACCGCCGCGAGCATGGGCTCGGTCCGGGTCAGGTCGCCCAGGGTGAGGATGGTGGCGGGACTGGCGACAACGATGCCGCCGTTCTGCAGGCCGATAAAACCGATGAACAGGCCCACCCCGCACCCCATGGCCAGGCGCAGGTTCATGGGGATGCTGTTCAGCATCCAGCGGCGCAGGCGGGTGACGCTGATGATGACGAACAGCACACCGGAAAGGAACACCGCGCCCAGCCCCACCTGCCAGCTATAGCCCATGCTGCCGACCACCGTCCAGGTGAAGAACGCATTCATGCCCATGCCCGGCGCCAGCCCCACCGGCCAGTTGGCGTACAGGCCCATGACCAGGCAGGCCAGCGCCGAGGCCAGGCAGGTGGCGACGAAACTGGCGCCCTGGTCCATGCCTGCCGCAGCCATCATCTGCGGGTTGACGAAGATGATGTAGACCATGGTGACAAAGGTGGTACAGCCCGCCAGCACTTCGGTGCGGACTTTCGTGCCGTGTTCGGCGAGGCGGAAGCGACGGTCCAGGAATTTGGCGATCTTGTCTTTCATGTCCGTTTCAGGTCGAAAAAATGTAATTATAATGTCGTATTGATGATTGATCGTGTCGGAAATGCCACCCTGTATGCAGGTGATAACTATATCGGGGTCAGAGTAAAATTGTCGGATAGATGGGGTCAGAGTAAAATCGCCCTTATCGGGGTCGATGGCAGGATCGGTGGTGATTTTACTCTGACCCCTTAATTCATGCCTGACTTGCGAAGGAGAAAAGTATGAACGGTCATGCCCGTATTGTCATCGTCGGCGGCGGAATCATGGGGGTCGGGCTGCTGTACCACCTGGCCGAGGAGGGTTGCACCGACGTTGTCCTGATCGAAAAAGGCGAACTCACCTCGGGTTCGACCTGGCATGCTGCCGGCCAGTGCCCGAATTTTGTCGGCAATTACAACCTGGCCAAAATACACCAGTACAGCATTTCCCTGTATAAAAAGCTGGAGGATCTCACCGGGCAATCGGTAAGCTGGCACACCTCGGGCAGTGTCCGCTTCGCCCTGACCGAACGCGACCTGGACTGGTTCAATTACGTGAAAGGAATTGCGGACAACGTCGGTTTCCACCTGGAGATCATCGGCGTCGACAAGATCCGGCAGCTCAACCCGTTCATTTCCACCGACGGCGTCCTGGCCGGGGCGTGGACCCGGGATGACGGCCATGCCGACCCGGCGGGGCTGACCAACGCCATGGCGCGCGGCGCGCGCAACATGGGCGCCAGGATCGTCCGGCATAACCGCGTCACCGGCATCAACCTGCTGCCTTCCGGCGAATGGGAGGTGGTAACCGAGAAGGGGGTCATCCGCGCGGAAGCCGTAGTCAATGCGGCCGGCTGCTATGCCCGGCAGGTGGCGCAGATGGTGGGTGCGGACCTGCCCATCTGCAATATCCAGCACCATTATCTCGTGTCCGGGCCGATCCAGGAATTCATCGACCGGGAGGAAGAGATCCCTGTGATGCGCGACCCGTATGCCTCGGCCTACCTGCGCCAGGAGCAGAAATCCGGGCTCATCGGCATTTACGAGCATGCCAACCTGGCCGAGGCCTGGCCGCCGCGAGGGCTGCCGGACTGGGAGTCCGACAGCGAACTGTTTGACGACGACCTCGACCGCCTGATGCCCTGGCTGGAGCGCGCCCTGGAGCGGATGCCGATCATCGAAGACGCCGGCATCAAGCGCATCGTCAACGGCGCCATTGCCCATCCCCCGGACGGTCCTCCTCTTTTGGGACCGGTCGCCGGGCTTAAGAACTTCTGGCTCTGCTGCGGTTCCTCGTTCGGCATCGCCCAGGGCGCCGGGTGCGGCAAGTACCTGGCGCAGTGGATGCTGCACGGCGATTCGGAGATCAACATGACCGGCTTCGACCCGCGCCGCTTCGGCAATTTCGCCGACGAGAGCTACATGAAGGATAAGGGCCGCCAGGACTACAGCATGACTTACTTCACCCCGCTCCCCGGTGAAGAACTGCCCGCGGCGCACCCGCGGCGCACCAGTCCGCTGTACGAAAAACTCAAGGCCAGGGGTTGCGTATACACCGAAACCTTCGGCTGGGAACGGCCCAAGTGGTTCTCCCCGGACGGGCGCGAAGAGGAATACGGCTACCGGCGCAACAACGCGTTCGACGTGGTGCGTGATGAATGCCTGGCGGTGCGCGAACGGGCCGGCATCCTGGATTTGTCGGGTTTCGCCAAGTACGACGTCACCGGCCCGGATGCCCGCAGTTTCCTGGACCGCATCTGCGCCAACCGGATGCCGAACGTCGGCGGCATCGTGCTGGCGCACGTCCTGTCCGAGGCCGGGCGCATCGGCGGCGAGATGACGGTCACGCACCTGGCCGATGATCATTTCTACGCACTGTCCGCGGCCGGCGCCGAACTGCGGGACCTGGATCACCTGGTCCAAGGCAGGCGTGCCGGTGAACGGGTGCAGGTCGCCAACGTCACCGATGAACGGGGCGTGCTGGTGCTGGCCGGACCGGCGGCGCGGGACATCCTGGCCCGGATCACGGACGCGCCCCTGGACAGCAGCGCATTCC
Organism: Gammaproteobacteria bacterium; assembly: GCA_028819495.1. Taxonomy (GTDB): domain Bacteria; phylum Pseudomonadota; class Gammaproteobacteria; order Eutrophobiales; family Eutrophobiaceae; genus JAAXHV01. Next base: position 3,524 of record JAPPLI010000063.1, read on the forward strand.
GCTGGCTGAGCGGCAGGGAGATCAGTATTGCGGGCAGACCCGTGCGGGCGCTCAGGGTGAACTACGTAGGCGAACTGGGCTGGGAACTGCACCCGCCGATGAAATACCTGGAGGAGTTGTACGATGCCCTGCAGGAGGCAGGCACAGCCTTCGGCCTGGCTGATTTCGGGCTGTACGCGGTCAACAGCCTGCGCCTGGAAAAGGGATACCGGGGCTGGGGCGCGGAACTGACCAACGAAGTCACCATGATCGATGCGGACATGGCGCGTTTCCTCAGGCTGGACAAGGGAGACTTCGTGGGTCGGCAGGCCACCCTGGAGCAACGGGACAGGAACTTCCAACTGGTGTATTTCGAGGTAGATGCGAGCGATTCAGACGTGCGTGGCGGCGAGCCGCTGTACCACGGCGATGAATGCGTCGGGGTGACCACGTCGGGAGGATACGGCCATTACGTTCAGAAAAGCCTGGGTTTTGGATATGTCATCCCGCAACTTGCACAACCCGGCACGCAGTTAAGCATTGACCTCCTGGGAGAACGCTGCGAGGCCAGGGTACTGAAGGAACCGGCTTATGATCCTGCTAATGAACGATTGAAGATATAACAGCCTGAAACCTTGTATTGATGGCTGGTTATGCCGATGAAACAATAGCAACATGCCAGGCAGTTGCCATTCCCGCGAAAGCGGGAATCCAGTAAGACAACTTTCCTTGTTATAAGGATGCTGTTTCTACTGGATTCCTGCTTTCGCAGGAATGGCGAGTAATTTGACCATTAATATAAAATGGATAAACCAGTAATGTCCGATACACAGATTAATCTCCCCGAACGCTCCGAGGTGGTGGTCATCGGCGGCGGTGTGATCGGCTGCTCCGTCGCCTACCACCTGGCCAAATTCCAGTCCATGGACGTGGTATTGCTGGAACGACAACAGCTCACCTCCGGCACCACCTGGCACGCGGCCGGCCTGATCGGGCAGTTACGCGGTTCCATCAACATGACCCGCCTGGCCCGTTACACCCGGGAACTGTACGAGGGGCTGGAAGCCGAAACGGGGCAGGCAACGGGTTACAGGAAATGCGGGTCGGTGTCGATCGCCACCCATGAAGAACGCTTCGAGGAGCTGAAACGTAACGCGTCCATGGCAAAGGTGTTCGGGCTGGGGGTGAACGTGGTCACACCCGCCGAGATCAGCGAGCGCATACCATTGCTGTACACCGGCGACGTCATCGGCGGCATCCATATCCCTACCGACGGGTACGCCAATGCGGTCGATATCACCCAGGCGCTGGCGAAAGGCGCGCGGGCCTCCGGCGCCCGCATCTTCCAGAACGTGAAGGTCACGTCAATCCGTACCGGCGCAGGCCGGGTTACCGGCATCGGTACCGACAGCGGCAGCGTGGAGGCCGGCTACGTGGTGCTGTGCGCGGGAATGTGGACGCGGGACCTGGCCGCGAGCATCGGGGTGAACGTGCCGCTGCACGCGTGCGAGCATTACTATGCGCTGTTCGAATCCGTCGCGGGTCTGGATGAGGACCTGCCGGTGATCCGTGATTACGACGCTTGCACCTACTACAAGCACGATGCCGGTAAACTGCTGGTCGGCGCGTTCGAACCCCGCGCCCGGCCCTGGGGCATGGACGGTATTCCGGAGGACTTCTGCTTCGACGAGATCGCGGGTGACTTCGATCATTTCGAGCCGATCCTGCAGGGCGCCATGGCGCGGGTACCGGCCCTGGAGTCAGCCGGTATCCAGAAATTCTTCTGCGGCCCGGAGAGCTTCACGCCCGACGTCCGTTACCACCTGGGCCAGGCCCCGGAGTTCGACAACTGTTTCGTTGCCGCAGGCCTGAATTCCATCGGCCTGCAGTCCGCGGGCGGGATAGGCAAGGTGGTGGCGGAATGGATGCGCGCCGGACGCCCCCCGGCGGACCTCTGGGAAGTGGACGTGCGCCGCAACATGCCGTTCCAGGGCAACCGCAAATACCTGCACGAGCGCGTGTCCGAGAGCCTGGGCCTGCTCTATGCCAGACATTACCCCTATCGCCAGTATGAAAGCGCCCGCGGCGTGCGTAAGTCGCCGCTCTACGAGCGCCTGGCAGCCGCCGGCGCCTGCCACGGCGAGACCGCCGGCTGGGAGCGGCCGAACTGGTACGCGCCCCCGGGGGTGGAAGCCAGGTATGAATACAGCTATAAGCGCCAGAACTGGTTCGAATACTCGGCCGCGGAGCACCGCGCGGTGCGTGAAAACGTGGCCCTGTTCGACCAGTCGTCCTTCGCCAAGTACCGTCTGGAAGGACCGGACGCGGCGCGGGCGCTGAACTACGTCTGCGCCAACGACGTGGACGTGCGGCCCGGCCGTATCGTCTATACCCAGTGGCTGAACGGGAATGGAGGGATAGAGGCGGACCTGACGGTAACGCGCCTGGGTGAGGACAGTTTCCTGATCGTCACGGCCGCGGCCACGGAAGTGCGCGATTTTCACTGGCTGAAACGGCACGTCCCCGCCGACGCGCACTGTGTGCTCACCAACGTAACCTCGGCCATGGGTGTGATATCCGTGATGGGCCCCAACGCGCGCAAGCTGTTGCAACCGTTGACACCCGACGACCTGTCGAACGAGGCGTTCGGGTTCGCGAACAGCCGGGAGATTGAACTGGGCTATGCGCGGGTACGCGCGTCAAGGATTACCTTCGTCGGCGAACTGGGCTGGGAGCTGTATATCCCAACCGAGTTCGTCGCCGGCGTTTACGATGAAATCACGGCTGCCGGGGAGGCGCTGGGCCTGGCCCATGCCGGTTATCACGCCCTCGACTCCCTGCGTATCGAGAAGGCATACCGCCACTGGAGCCACGACATCACCGACGAGGACACGCCGCTGGAAGCGGGCCTGGGGTTCACGGTTAAGTTCGACAAACCGGGCGGTTTCATCGGCCGCGACGCGTTGCTCAGGCAGCGCCAACAGGGACTGCAGAGGCGCCTGGTGCAGTTCAGGCTGCTGGACCCGGAACCCCTGCTCTACCACAATGAACCTGTCTGGCATCGGGGCCGGATTGTCGGCCACGTCACCTCCGGCAGTTACGGCCACACCCTGGGCGGGAGCGTTGGACTCGGTTACGTCGATACCTCGGAGGTGCAGGACGTCGGGGAACTACTACAAGACGGATTCGAGATCGAGGTGGCGGGCGTGCGCACCCCGGCCGAGGCATCGCTGCGCCCCATGTACGATCCCGATGGGACCAGAATCAGGAATTAACATGGATATACAGGATATACAGGATATTTAAGGAAGTACTTTAGTATTGCAGGAAGCAGCAGTATTTTATTCACATATCCTGTTCATCCTGTACATCCATGTTAATTCCTGTATATCCTGTGCATCCATGTTAATAACCCCTGCCGATGGCTTCTCTGGACAGGAAAATCGGAAACCTTGACCTGACCTCCAGATCGGCCTCATCACTGACGTGGTTCGGGAAATGGCTCGCGAGGATGGCCCGCTTCTTCTCGATGGCCTTCTGCAACATGACCGGCTTGCCATTCTCCTCCCACACGGTGGGACTGGTCCGGTCGCCGAAATCCGGGTAAATATATTCGCTCTGCATGACCCTCAGAGTGCGGTCCGAGCCCAGGTAATGGCCCTCTCCACTGGTACAGACCTGTTTGATCTCGTCAAAACCCAGGGTCTCCGCGTTCACCTCGATGCCGCGCGTGACCCGCAGGGCCGCGCCGAGCACGTCATTGTCCAGCAGCAGGCTCTCCGGACAGGTGCCCAGCAGGCTTGCGTACATACCTGCCGATTCGTACACCAGGTTGGCGCCCGCCAGCGCCGCGGACAGGATTGTTCCGGCCCGTTCCGCACCGGCCTGGAAATCCGGAAATTTCGCATCCGTCATGCCGCAGGCGGTGCCGAACGGCAGGTCGTAGACAATACCCATCTGGGCGCAGGCCGCGGACAGGAGGCCCTGCTCGGGCGAACCGCCGCTCATGGCGCCGGTGCGCAGGTCGGAGACGAACGGCCAGGCGCCGAGAATGGCCGGGGCGCCGGGTTCGATGGCATTCACGTAGACCAGGCCGCCCAGACATTCTGCCCAGGCCTGGGAAACCGCGCCCGCCAGGCACGCCGGCGTGGTGGCGCCGGCCTGCCCCGCGGACAGCAGCAGCACCGGCATGCCACCCTGGACCGCGACCCGCAGGCATTCCAGCGATTCCTGTGCAAACTTCATCGGCGGCACCACGAAGCAATTGGACTGGCTGACAAACGGCCTTGCCCGCCACGCGGCCTCGCCGCCGGCCATGACGTGCAGCATTTCCAGGGTCTTTTCCAGGTGGGCGGCTTCGGTCCAGCTCGAGGCGACGTGCTTGCCGGTGCCCATGGCCACGCAATAGGCGGTGTTGAGGTCCATCTCGTAGTTGTCGGCAACATCGCGCAACACGCAGGTACGCTGGAACATGTGTATATGTTCGCAGGTGTCGGCGATGCGCGCCATGTCGTACAGGTCCTGCGCCGTGGACTCCCGGTAGCGGTTGTTTTCCGGGTCGGCGACCATGACCGCCGCCCCGGCCGTGGAGAAGTGCACCCGGCTGCCGCTGAGGTCCAGGTCGTGCCCGGGGTCCTGGCCGTGCAGCACCAGGTTGCGCCGGGCCAGCGCCATGGCGTTTTCGACCACGGGTCTCGGCATTCTCAGGCGGCCGTCGCTGCCAAGCACCGCGCCTGCTGCGGTACAGGTCTCTATGCAGTGCGGCGTGGCCTCGCTGAAGCCGACTTCCTCCAGGATCCTGAAGATATTTTCATTTACGGCCTCGACGTCAGCGTCTTTCAGCGGCCGGAACTGGCCGCCCGCCTCGCCGGGATGAACGGGCTTGAGCGCATCATCCAGGGGCGCAGCGCGTAATGCCCTGCGCGCTTTTCTTCCACCTGATTGCCTTGCCATCGTCTTTGCCTCCAGGGTTCGGAATGACAGGTGAGCTTACCCGTCATGCCGGACTTGTTCCGGCATCCAGTACAATATTGTGTCGCCGGAGGCGACGCTTTATTTTACTGGATTCCCGCATGCGCGGGAATGACGGGGATAGGGGGGTCAGAGTAAAATCGCCATCATCGGCGCCGATGGCAGGATTGGTGGTGATTTTACTCTGACCCCGGAATTTCATCCAGCTGCGCTTGTGCTGCGGATTATTAATCAGGCAGCGACGGCGGTACGCGTCGACACCAGGTGCGTACCGGTATCCGCGGCTTCGGCCGCGTCCCGGCAGTACGCGTCCGCGCCGACCGCCCTGCCGAACTCCTCGTTCAGCGGCGCGCCACCCACCATCACGATGTAATCATTCCGGATGTTCTGCGACACCAGCTCGTCGATGACGACCTTCATATAAGGCATGGTGGTGGTGAGCAGGGCCGACATGCCGAGAATATCCGGCTTGTGCTGCTCCAGCGCGGCAAAATAATCCTCGACGCTGTTGTTGATGCCGATGTTGACAACCTCGAAACCGGCACCCTCCATCATCATGCCCACCAGGTTCTTGCCGATGTCGTGGATATCGCCCTTGACGGTGCCGATCACCATCTTGCCGATGGGCTTGGCCCCGGTCTCCGCCAGCAACGGGCGCAACACCTCCATGCCGCCCTTCATGGCGTTGGCCGCCAGCAACACCTCCGGCACGAACAGGATGCCGTCGCGGAAATCGATGCCGACGATCTGCATGCCGCCGACCAGCGCTTCGTTCAACACCTTGTCCGCGGCCCAGCCCCGGTCCAGCAGCAGCTCCGTACCTTCGACGATCTCATCCCGGAGGCCGTCGTACAGGTCGTCGTGCATCTGCTCCACCAGCTCGGAATCGTCGAGTTCCGACAGGACCAGTTCTTCTTCCTGGTCCTCAACCCAGTTGTCTGCCGCCGCTTCTTGTATCATCACTGTCATGTCTCCCGGATGCCGGAAATTTCGCGCAAGTCTGAATTAGACCGGGATTTCGTGTATATGGAAGCACGACATTGTTGCATCCATATGCGACATAGTTGGTTAATTTATTGGTAAACGGGAGCCTGTTTGTCCGCTACTATCAGAGCTGCGTCTCAATCTTCCAACAATGTCGCATAGAATATAATAAATGTCGGTTCAGGGATTGTGGTAGAATGTTCCCTTCCTATAATGAGGAAATAAGGCACAAACTAAGGGGTATAGAGCATGTCCAATAACGCCGAATTCAGACGCAACAAACTCAATTACGCCATCCTGTCAGCCCTCGCCGCCACGGCGGTCAGTTCTCCCGCCAACGCACAGATCGAAGAAATCATCGTCACCGCCACCAAGCGCGCCGAATCCACCCAGGACATCCCGGTATCGGTTTCCGCCCTGCAGGGCGAGGACCTCCAGGAACTGCGCATCAGCACCTTCGATGATTACGTCAGGTACCTGCCCAACGTGGTGACCATGGGCACCGGCCCCGGGCAGAGCGAACTCTACATCCGCGGCGCGGCAACCGAGCAATCGAAAAATACCATCTCGGCGATCCAGGGATCGGCGCCGGCGGTGGCATTGTACGTGGATGAGATGCCGGTCGCGTTCGGAGGGCGCAACCTGGACGTTTATGCGACGGACCTCAACCGTATCGAAGTATTGCCGGGACCCCAGGGTACCCTGTTCGGCGCCAGTTCCCAGTCCGGCACGGTGCGCCTGATCACCAATAAACCCGTGCAGGGCGAATTCCAGGCCGGCGCCAGTGTTGACGTGTCCACCACCCGTGGCGGCGACGTCAGTAACTCCCAGGAAGCCTATCTCAACGTGTCCCTGAGAGACGATCTGGCCGTGCGCATCGCTGCCTACCACGACGAGCAGGCCGGCTGGATCGACAACATCAGCAACCTTGACGGCAGCGGCAATGTAATCCCCGGCGGTTTCGAAACCAACGATGGCGGCCTTGTCACCGTGCTTAATCGAAACACCGCCAATGTTTCGGCGGGATTCATCCATCCTGACAGCCCCGTCGAAGCCGCGGAAAACAGCGCGCTGGTCGAAGACGACTTCAACGATGCCACCTACATCGGCGGGCGCTTCAGTCTGGCCTATGAACCGACAGACAACTTTGGCCTGCTGGTGCAGCATACCCAGCAATCCCTGGAGGCGGATGGTGTGTTCGCCTATGACCCCAACCTGGACGGCGAGAGCAGCACAACCCGCTTCACCCGCGACACCAGCGAGGACGATTTCGGCCTGACCACCCTGACCCTTAACGGACGCATCGGCATGCTGGATATGATCTACACCGTCGGTTACCTGGACCGGGAGATGGAGGCTCTTATAGACTACACGGACTATACCGCAGGCGGCGGCTACCAGGTGTACTACCTGTGTGCCCCGGTCAGGGATTGGGGCGGCAATGGATTCGTGGGTTATGGCGGCACGGTGGGCGTGAGCGAATGCCACGACCCGGAGGCACAGTACATCGACAATAACGACAGCAAACGCGTCACCCAGGAATTCCGCGTCTCCATGCCGGACGACCACCGCATCCGGGTGACTGCAGGCGCGTTCTTTGATGAACAGACAACCAATGGAACGGCTTCTTTCGAGGACGCGGCTACCCAGGACGACGGTGACGGACACTGGTTGCCCCTGGCAATGATAGGCGATCAGGTGCCGGGTACGAACGCAGACCCCAACGTGCCGTTCAATCCCAGGGTCAGTTTCGTCAATGATTACACCCGCAAGACCGAGCAGATGGCACTGTTCGGCCAGCTTGATTTCGATCTCACGCCGACCGTTACCGCCAGTTTCGGCGCGCGCTGGTACGATATCGACTTCGATTTCAAGGGTAACAGCAGCTTCTCTTTCGGCTGCAAGGACTTTGACGGGATTGTCGGCAATGAAGCCGGCCCCTGCGACTCCAGTTTCGGGCGCGGCGGATTCGATGCCACCAGTCCCACCTCGGGCAACAATGTGACTGCCCGGCTGGCGGCCCTGGGTACGGGTACTCTGGAGGCGCTCTCGACTGTCAATGCCGATGCCTGCCGGCCTGACGCCCCCAGGTGTCGCGGCGGTACCGGGGATATGTTCAGTTCCAGTGCAGAGGAGGTACTGGCAGACATCCAGAACGGTTCCCTCAACGTGAGCAACCTGGACAGTGATGGCATCCTGAACGAATCCGACGTCATCTTCAGAGCTTCGCTGGACTGGAAGGTGACGGACGACATCCTGTTGTTCACCACCTTCGGCCAGGGCTTCCGCCCACCCGTTACAAACCGGAACGCCGGTAAACGTTCGAACAGGCAAACCGGTCCGTATGAGGGCTACCGTGTGCCGGCAATCGCCGTGACCGACGAGATGGATAACTACGAGTGGGGCATAAAAGCGGATCTCTTCGATAACACCTTGCGCGTAAACGCCACCGGCTACTATTCCGAAATAGACGACCTGCAGGTATCCCGGTTCGACCCGGCCAACGTGGCCTTCCTGGTGTTCATCGAGAACGTGGGCGATGCGGAGATCCTGGGCGCGGACGGTGATTTCACCTGGGCGCCGACGGACAACCTGACCATTGCCGGCGCCTTCAGTTTCGTCGACAGCGAGATTACCAGTCTGAATCCACAGCTTGACGGCATTGCCGTGCCGGTGGGCAGTGAACTGCCGTTCACTCCGGACTTCTCCGGCAACCTGCGGGCGCGCTATGAATTCGACGTGCCTGTCATGGGCGGGGCGAATGCTTATATCTCAGGCGGCCTCAGCTACACCGGCGAGAGCAAGTCGGGCATCGCCGGCAGCGCTTTCGCCGTTGAAGACACGCTCAAGCGCACTCACGGCGGCCGCGGTTCAGGACTCAAGATTGCCAATGAGGGCGGCGACTTTGCTGCCGGCAACTGCGGCGCCTACGATGCTCCCATCGCCTGCCCGAACGGCAGGTACGTGCAGGACGACTACGTCCTGCTGGACATGGCAGTGGGTTTCAGGAGCGATACCTGGGGCGCGGAACTGTTCGTGGACAACGTAACGGATGAACGGGCCGAACTGCACGTCGATACACTGCAATACGTGCCCAAGGTAGTGACCAACCGCCCGCGCACCTTCGGCGTCCGGTTCTCCTACGACTATAACTGATGTGACAGGGGAAACCCCTGGCTCAACCGGGGGTTCCCTGAGTAATGTTGAGCGGGAACGGGTAAATCCGTCTCCCGATGCTGCAAATCCGTCCCCGGACGCACCCCCCCCCTGTAACGGGGACGGATTTGGTTTCTGGACGCGTTTTACTGTGAGCCCATATATTTTCATGTTATGATATAAGCCAACTTGTTCGGAATATAAGGAGGTATGCTCATGGCTGCAATTATGTTTGATACCCATGCTTTCGTAAAAGAACTGACCGGAGCCGGGATGCCGGAAGCGCAGGCCGAGGTCTTGGCGCGCAACCAGGCTGCGTTGATTGATGAAAAACTGGCTACGAAGGAAGATTTGAAAAAACTGGAGTTGGCTACGAAGGAAGATTTGAAAAAACTGGAGTTGGCCACAAAGAAAGATTTAAAGGACCTTGAAGTAACTTTGAAGAGGGATTTGAATGAACTGGAGTTACGCCTGATGTATAAATTGACACTGCGCTTCGGTTCCATGATGGTGGTTGCAATCGGCGTAATGGCGGCATTGGTCAAACTGTTGTGAATCCGGGGCAACCCGGCACGTCTGAAAATCTCACTCTTGCAAAAAAACTGATTCAAACCGCCAGGTTCGGCGACGCAATCACTTCGCTGCAACAACTGCTTGCCTCCGAACCGGAAGGTGACAACCGGACCGAGGCGCTGTACCTGCTGGCGGTCGCGCAGCGTTACGCCAACCGGCGCAGCGAGGCATTGGCGACACTGGACACCCTGCTCGCCGGCAATCCCGAACATGCCCGCGCGCACCAGGAACGCGGCCATATCTTCCTGTCCCTCAACCGCAGCGAAGACGCCGGCCCGGCCTATGCCAGGGCGGTTGAACTGAATCCCGCGCTGAAGGCCAGCCTGAATGCGCTCGTCAACCTGGAGGAACGCCTTGGCAGGGCGGAACAGGCCCAACTGTCCCGGGAACGGCTGGATTTCCTCAACCGGTTGCCGCCGGAACTGGTCAACGTCCTTGACCTGGTTCACGAGAACAAACTCTACAAAGCGGAACTGTTGTGCCGGGATTACCTGCAAAAACACAGGCACCATATCGAGGCCATGCGCCTGCTGGCGGAAATCGGGGTCAGGATGGGTATTTACGACGATGCGGAGTTCCTGCTGGAAAGCTGTGTTGAATTCGCGCCGGACCACGTACAGGCCCGCATCGATTACGTCAACATCCTGATCAGGAAGACCCGTTTTGAAAAAGCCTATAAACAGGCAAAGCTGCTGCTGGATCGGGAACCCGGTAATCCGGGCTTCCAAAGCACCCTGGCAACCACACTCGTGGGCCTGGGCAGGTTCGAAGAGGGAATTGCCTTGTACCGGGAAGTATTGGAAGCCCACCCCTACCGCACCGAACTGCACGTACAGGCAGGTCATGCCCGGAAGACCGTGGGCCAACTGGACGAGGCTATCGAGTCCTACCGCGAAGCCTACCGGCGCAGGCCGGACTACGGCGACGCCTACTGGAGTCTGGCCAACACCAAGACCTATAAATTCACGGATGAGGAGATTGACGATATCAGGCATTACGCGGATGCACCCGGCGTGGCGCCCACCGACCGGGTCAACCTGTGTTTCGCCGGCGGCAAGGCGCTGGAAGACCGCAGGGAGTACGGCGAAGCATTCGCCTGTTATGAAAAGGGCAACGGCCTGAAGCTGCGCCAGACCGGATACAGGATCGAAAAGATGGAGGCGCGCGTGGAGGCGCAGGTTGGGACCTGTACCGGCGAATTGTTTACACGCCGGCAGGGAGTCGGGGCTGATAACCGCGACCCGATCTTCATCGTCGGACTTCCCCGCTCCGGCTCCACCTTGCTGGAACAGATACTGGCGTCCCACAGCATGGTGGACGGCACCATGGAACTGCACAACATACTGGCGCTGGCGCAGAAACTGCGCGGGCGTGAACCTGAAAAGTCGTCCCGGTATCCCGCCATCCTGCACGAACTGGAGGAAGACTATTTCCGGCGCTTCGGGCAACAATACATCAAGGACACCAGGGTTTACCGGGGCGAAGCGCCCCTGTTCATCGACAAGATGCCGAACAATTTCCTGCACATCGGCCTCATTCGCCTCATATTGCCCAATGCCAGGGTGATCGACGCCCGGCGCGATCCCATGGCCTGCTGTTTCAGTTGCTACAAGCAGTTGTTCGGCGAGGGGCAGGAATTCACATACGGCCTGCAGGAAGTGGGACGCTACTACCGCGCTTACGTGCGGCTGATGGAACACTGGGACAGGGTGCTGCCCGGGTTCGTCCTGCGCGTAATGCACGAGGACGTGGTCGACGACCTGGAAACCCAGGTGCGGCGCATCCTGGACTTCTGCGGCCTGCCCTTCGAGGAAGCCTGCCTCAACTTCCATGAAACCGAACGCAGCGTGCGCACGCCCAGTTCCGAGCAGGTCAGGCAACCCATCTACCGCAGCGGCCTGGAACAATGGCGCAACTTCGAACCCTGGCTGGACCCGCTGAAAGAGGCGCTGGGACCAGAACTGACGGATTTGGGTCCGGCATGATTTAACATTGATGCACAGGATATACAGGATAAGAATAATTTGTGCCGGAAGCTGCCTCAATGCAGACAACATTTTTTTCAAATATCCTGTCCATCCTGTATATCCATGTTAATGTTATGAACAAGCCGGAACCATCTGTAATCAACGCCCTGTTCGACCTGTACCGCGCGGGCGAATACCGGACGCTGCTGGAACGGGCGCAGGCCCTGATCGAGACCTGGCCCGATGAACCGGCGCTGCACAGCCTGGCCGGCTCGGCCTGCCTGGAGATGCAAGACTATGACTCCGCTATCCGCAGGTACCGGGCGGCGCTGGCCATCAGGCCGGATCTGGCCAAGGTACATAACAGCCTGGGCATTGCCTGCCTGCAGTCGGGGCAACTTGAAAATGCCGCCAACAGTTTCCACAACGCGGTCAAACACGATTCACAACTCGCCCAGGCCTGGTTCAACCTCGGCATCGTCTATGAGAACCGGAACCGGCTGGCGGAAGCTGCGGGCTACTACAAGCAAGCTACGCTCATCAACCCGGTTTATCACCAGGCATTGTGCTCACTGGCAAAGGTGTTGTGGGAATTGCGCATACCCGACCAGGTGCAAGAATACTTTGAAAAAGCGGTGGCTATTGAAGAAAATTACCTGCCCGCGCACATGGGCCTGCTGCGCTTTCTCGAGCAGAGTAACCGGCATGAGAAACTGCGGGCCGCGGTGTCCCGCGCCCGCGGGGCCCTGGGCGAACATGATGTGGTCAGGCTCTACGAGGGCATCCTGGCCGATATCGACGGCGAGTATGAGCAAGCGAGGTCTCTGCTGGAAGCATTTTCCATCACGCCGGCGGATGCCTGGACAAGACACGGAGAGAGGACGCGCCTGGCGCGCCTGACCCTTATCTGTGACAGGCTGGATGACACTGCCGCGGCAACTCGCTACGCCCGGGATGCCAATGAACTGTCCCGGGAACAGAGCGAGGCCAGGGGCATCGACAAGTCGAGCTTCCTGCAAACCGTGGAAAACCGGCGACGGTATTTCATTGCTGACAACATCAACCAATGGCGGGATTTAACCCCTTCCAACCCGTCATTCCGGCGAAAGCCGGAATCCAGTGAGACAACGGGTCGCCCTGCGGGCGACACAGAATCTCACTGGATGCCGGGTCAAGCCCGGCATGACGAACAGGATATCAGGGGTCAGAGTAAGAATTTCGCCAGAAATTTTACTCTGACCCCAGGTATCGATAACCCCGTCTTCATCATCGGCTTCCCCCGCTCCGGGACCACCTTGCTTGATACCCTGCTCAGGGGACACCCGTCTATCCGGTTAGCTGAAGAAGCCGACGCCGTGCCCGCGCTGGTCAACCGGCTCTCGGGACAATCGGATGAACGCCTGGAAACACTGGCAAACCTGCAGGACCGGGATGTGCAAGACCTCAGGAGAACCTATTTCGACGCGCTGGCGCGCCATGCAAAACCGGACGACGGCGTCCTGCCGATCGACCGGTTCGCCCTCAACACCGTTTATGCCGGCGAAATTTACCGGATATTTCCCCAGGCCAGGTTCATACTACTGCTGCGCCACCCGGCGGACTGCGTGTTGAGCTGCTTTATGCAGACCTTTTACGAGACCCCGGCAAACGCCAGCTTCTTCACCCTTGAGGACAGCGCCCACCTGTATGACCGGGTCTTCGGCCTGTGGCGGCAGTACACCGGCCTGCTGCCACTGAACGTGCTCCAGGTGAAGTACGAAGACCTCGTCGCGGATGCGGAAACAACCAGCCGGCGGATCCTGGATTTCCTGGACATGCCCTGGCATCCCGGCATCCTGGAACACGAACGCAGCGCCCGGGACCGGCCCCTGATCGGCACCGCGAGTTACAACCAGGTGACCCGGCCACTGTATACCGAAGCCCGGGGCCGCTGGCGCCGCTACCGCGCCGAAATGAAGCCCGTACTGCCGGCGCTGGAACACTGGATCAGTTATTTCGGGTATCAGGCCCCGTGAAAGGTACTGGAAAAGGTACAGTATTTTCCAATACTGGAATGAGCCTGCAGGGTGGCGTTGTGTTTCCCGGAATTACTTCACAGAAGAAGCATACAAACAGGCATCAAGTATACCGAGAACCTCTTCAAGAACAGGTTGAGACGCTTTTTCAACGAATTTTGCACGCCGGCTTGCATAATCTACGGATTTGACCTGTTCTGCCACGATGTATCCTGATACGGACGATGCATTGGGGATTTCCACGTGAAAGGGAATATTCCTGTACGTGCTGGTTACGGGGCAGACTATCGCAAGACCGGTATGGCGGTTGAATAAAGTATTACTTACAACCAGGGCCGGGCGGCGTCCTTTTTGTTCGTGTCCACTTTGCGGGTCGAACGTCAGGATTACAAAATCTCCTTTTTTGGGAATATAGGCGGGCATTTACCATATTTCCTTTCCGACCGGCGCACCCCAGTCTGTTTCCTCAGGCTGATAGTCTTCCGGCATTCCGGCAACCAGTTCCTTCAAATCATAGCGACCGCGTATTTTGGTTACAGGCTCTACAATAATTTGACCCTTGCGGACTGAAACTTTCACTTCATCGCCCACCTTCATTTGGACTTCATGCAGAAGATTCCTGGGAAACCGAAGCCCCTGGCTGTTACCCCATTTCTGTATTCTGGTCAGCATTGGCTACCTGCCTGGTTGGTTGGATGTATAGCCAGAGTATAGCCGTCAGAACAAAATATTGGAAACAAAATTTTTTTCGGGTCTAACTCCGTTCCCTGGTGCGCGGTTCAATCAGGGATTTCAATGATGGTGAGGATGTGATTGACCTGACGCGTTCACCCGCCGCCAGCGGGAAAAACTGCCCTGGTCGAGGGCGCGCGGCACGACGGTGATTTCGTTGTTGTTTACAAAGCGCAGCCGCGCCTCACAGCTGGCGCTGCCGGCGACCGCCTGCCGGCGCGTATCAAACAGCTTCTGCTTATCCTGCAACAGGTATGCGGCGCCGAAAGTGCGCACGATCCGCCCCCACTTTACTTCACCCACCGACCAGCCTGCGTTCTGCATCCTGTCCGGGACGTAAACCAGCCGGCCCTGCAGGCCGTCTTCGGTCTGCTCCACGACAATCCGGCAGCCGGAAAAATTATCCCCCACCCGTTGCCAGGCGCCGAGCAAGGAGGGCTCTGCGCCGAGCAGGAAGTCGGCTATCCGGCGAATGCTGGCGAACATGGTCAAAAGTCCGGGCGGTATCCGATGCTGTGTTGTCGCGGTTGCGCTCAGGACTTGCAGTATACCAGCAAAATCAATCCCCACCCGGTCAAGGGGAAATCCGAAGCGGCCTGTTGCATGGTGACTTTTGCGGATAACCTGTATAATTACGGTTATACGGACAGGGGGAGAATCATCATGCTTCAGTCAGACACCGTGGCACAGTTTCCACCTGACGTACTGAATTTGGGAACGGCGTGTTGGCAATGACATGAAGGTACAAACCGGCAGCCTCATATCCCCTGAACCGACCCGCCGGCAACCCGCGCAGCAGGCGCCGGCCGGTCGGCAGGCACAACGCGGCGTCGATGGCTTGCGGGACGGCGCCGGCAAACGCGACGCAACTACGCCGGCCTCGCAGGTGGGCAAAATGGACGGGTATACGGTGACGGTACTGGCCGGACGTCATAACGTCGAGACGGTCGAAAACCAACCAGGCAAGGGAAACGTCGTCGCCGATATCCTGCGCAGCGCCGGGCAACCTCCGGCTCATGGATTGCAACGCGACGGTGGTTTCGAGCATGTATATTCCAGCCGCGCGACACTGGAAAACAGGGTTGCGCTATCGTCTCACGGTTTTGCCGCACTGGATGAGGGAATACAACAGGCTATCGCGGCACGAAGCGCGCGCCCGAAACAGGGAGCGCCGGTGGATACGGCAAGCGCGCGCCGCGACACGGGTGAGAAACAACTTCACCTTGCCCCTTCCTTCTCGCCTTCTCTGAATGAATCTTTCTCCGAAGTAGAGTTCATGGCGTCGGACGCGCAACCTGCGGACTTGCCGACCGTTTCTCCGCCCGGGCGCGAATTCAGCCCGCGCGATACTTCTCTCTACTGGAAAGGACTGACAAAATCGGCGGACCCGGGCCTTGGTATGAAAACAGTCACATTGTTCAAACAACACCCGCGTAAGGGTCTGGCTTTCCTGGCCGGCAAGGTCAACCCGAACAAGTTCGGAGGCATCATAAAAAACCTGTTTAAAATCATCTCCAGCCCGTTCAGCGCCAGGAAAGCGCTGAAACAGAACTGCATGTCCTGCGCCAAAGCGGTGGATGCCAACCTGGCGGAATTGACCTCTCCGGGGAAAAAACACGACAACATTAAGTTTTACCAGACAAAAATGGCGTCGGAAGGCGCGCTCGACCAGGAACATCGACACCCAAAGGATGACATGGTCGTACTTGATGGCAGGATTAACGCGGTCAGGTGGCTGTCCGAAAAGGTCCCGGCGGGAAAAACCGCAATTATTACCATGCCGGTAAAAAACCGGGGGTTTTCCCACGCGATGAACCTGCTGCATGCCAACAACGGCAAGCTGTTTGTCATCGATGGACAAAATGGCAAGACCTACGACTTAAGCGAAGCCGGCGACAGGCAACGCTTCGAGTCCAAATACTGCAACGCCGGCCGGCGGGGGCATCCGGCCGTGGTCAACTTTTTTCTCACCGGCGCCGCGCCTGACCTGGAGTAGCCCGGTTTTCTCAACAGACGCAGGTAAGCGGCTGGTATGAGAACTGCCGGCTGACCGGCTGCTTTTATCCGCCGCCGGCGGGAAAAACTGCCTTGGTCAAGGGCGCAAGGCAGCTCCCGCTGAATTCCGGGGTAAAATCACCACCGGCTCTGCTGTTGCCAACGTCATCGGCGATTTTACTCCCCACCCATCCGCACGAGGCCGGGGAACCCCGTGGAGCGTACAGGAGCGTAAAGTGCATTGAATTTTGAGGCGCTCAGTGGTATAATGACATGAAATTGCCGCCTTTTCCCGCAAACCGGAGAATCCACTGATGGGGATAGAATCAACGTCAAACCTGCAATCAGCGATAGAGTCGTTCCGCGCCGCGGAAGCAGGACAGTTTCGGCAGACGCTGGACAAGAGTGGCGCGCTGCAACAGGCCGCCGGCGCCGGCGGGGTGAAGGGCAAGCTGGTGGCCTGGGTGCTGGCAAGCCCGGGCCGGGAAGGCTCCTTCGCCGGACGCGGCGTCAAGGCCCTGGTCAACCTGTTCGGCAAGGGAAATTTCGAGGCCGTGTCAAGCGCGTTGCAGAACAGCAGGGAAACCAGTGTCAACAACCTGTTCAACGCGGTTCTCCGGCACGGGGAGAGACAGCTCGACGCGGATTTCAGCAAGCAGTTTTCCGGCGCGGCGCAGAAGCAGGCGCGCGACAAGGGGACGAACTTTTCCGCGCGGGACTTTACCGGCCTGCAACAGACGCTGAAAGACCTGGTCGCCAGGCAAAACCGGTCCCGGCAGGATGCCATTGCCGCCGTGCAGGGAGGCGCGCCGACGGACCGGATGAAGGCGCTGAGCCCGGCTGAGCTGGCGTTTGCGGCCCGGGTTCTGTCACCCGCAAACGATGGCGGCCAGCGGCAAATCTCGAAGTTTCCGGATGACGTGGACCAGGACAAATTCCATGCCGTGGACAAGGAGTTGAATGCCATGTCCAGGCAACTGCGGGAGCATCTCAACAACACCCTGAGCCCGCCCGGCGAGAAATACACGGTCGCAGCGCTGAAACAGGAGGGGCGCCCGGACGATGATTTTCACTTGCAGGAGGCAAGAGCAGCAGTGCAGAAGCAGGTCTCAGATTTCAGGGAAAGCTATGTTGGCGCCTTGAATACCCTTGCGCAGGTTTCGGAGGTCGTCGGGAACATTGCCGGCGAACTGAAAACCTACGTGGGCGCCCCGAACAGCCCTGTGCAAGAGCCTGCCGCGTCCCGGCCCGCGGCAGCGGAAACCCCGTCCCAACCCGCGGCGACGATTACCGAAAAGGGAAAGTTGCAGCAGGAACTCAAGGATCTGCAACTACGGCACAACCAGGCGCTGTCGGAATTCGACGCCAACAAGCAAACCTACATGGACGTGAAGCAAGCTGCGGAGAAACAAAAAGGAGAAGACGGAGAATTAGCGCCCAGGGAAAAAGAGAAAGTGGAAAGCTACAGGAAACTGGCCGAAGAATCGAAAAGCAGGGTTCTGCAACTGCGCCACCAGCTTGTCGAGCTGGACCGGCAACTCGCAAACGCGTAGCTCCGGCTGTCGCCAGGTTCCGGAGCAGCGCGGGGACGACCGGCCGGCGCAGGGATGCCGTTGCATTTTCCCGCATGTTCAACCAAAGCGCGCTCCAGGCGTTTGCCCGCCCGCAAGGTGTCTTCCACCTGCCGGGTTAACCGTCAGGCTTTCCCGGTATTGTCAATCCGGGCGCTCAGGGAAGAGACGCGTATGGCCGCTTCGTTCATACGGAATAACTGGCTTTGCAAGGCAGCCGCACTGAACTTGCCCTTTCTCATGGACTCGTACTCCGACGCCGCGCGCTTGTGCTCCTGCATGGCGTCCGCCAGCATCTGCTCCAGCTCGGCCCGGGACTGCGCCGGCGCCGGCTTGCCGGCAGCTGGAGCGGAGCGGGACGCCGGCACAGTGCCCGGACGCCCCGGGACTGCGCGCCCGGCATCCCGCCCCGCCTGCGCGTCCCTGGCTTGCGTTTGCGGCGCCGAGGAGCGCCTTGACCTCGCCGCAGTTGCCGGGGAGCTGATTGTTTCCAGGCGGCTCTTCAATTCAAATACGGTTGAGACCAGGTCCTGCATGTAGTACAGGTGGTTCTTTGCGGAGGCCTCACCGACCTTGGCCTGCTTCATCAGCTCGAAGTCAGCCAGCGCCCTGGAGTGTTCCTGCTCCACGTCATTGTGCGCGGTGAGCACGTCTTCAGCCGTCGCTGCGCCAAGCAGGAGAGTGTCAAACGCCTCATTTCCCACTTTGCCGGGGAGCGTATTGGCCGGGGGGGGGTGCGCCTGCTCCAACTCCAGGAGGGTTGCGCCCAGGGTTTGCACGTAGCGCTCATGATTGCTGCGGGTAGTGTCGCTGACGCCGATCTTTTTCAGCGTTTCATAGTCGTCCATCGCCTGTCCCAACTCCTGCTTCACATCCTTGAGCGCCGTTGCCAGGTCCGCACTGTCCGGCGCCCCCGGCAACCGGGAGACAGGCGTCGACTGCACCGGCGCCGGTGGCGGTTCCAGCGTCTGCAGCGCCTTGCTGTAGTTGTCGCGCAGGTCCCGGATTTGTTGCTGCAGCGCCTTGCCTTGCTCCTGCCGGGCCTGCAGGTAGCGTCGAACGTCATCGTTGTCGCCCGTATATTTTTTATTACTCGAGTCCCATTCTCCATGGTCATCCAGCTCTGCCTGCAAGTGCCGGTACAGGCCCGACAGTTCCTCCAGCACGTCCCTGACGTTCCCGCTTTCCCGGGTGTCGCAGGCAGCCGCCAGGGCATCCAGCGCCAGTTGTTTTTCACTACGCGTCTGGTTCGATCGCTTCAGCGCATTGGCGCCGGATGACAACGCCTTGATTACCTGGCCCCGTTCTGCAGCCGTGAGCGCCTGCATGCCTGCCGTCGGCCGCCCGGAGTGCACCGCGTCAAGGGCGGACTGTCGGAGCTGCTGCTGTTTGCCGGCCAACTCCCTGATGGAGTGTTCCATGTCTTCAAAATTGACTGCGGAAAATTTCTCGCCCTTGACCTGTACCAGGGCGCGCGCGGTACCTGAAAATTGCCTGTTGAAATCCGCGTCCAGCCGGTCTTCCCCATAGCGCAGCACCCCGTTGAGCAGGTTGTCGATACTCTGCTCCCGGCTGCCCTGCAATGCGCTTGATATGGCCTCAAACCTGCCCTTGCCGAACAGGTTGACCAGCGCCTTGACGCTGCGTCCGGCGAAGGCGCCTTCCCGGCCCGGGCTTGCCAGTACCCAGGCGACCAGTCTGCCCTTGATGCCGCCCGCGCCGCGGGCTTGCTGCAACTGGCCCTGGTCATTAACGGTGCGCCGGAAACGGCCGGCTTCCGCCGTGCGCAACAGGCTGCTCGCCTGCCGGGGGGATATTTCTCTCGCTGTCATCGGAGCTGTTTTTTGCTCGCGTGCCCGTAGTTTTCCCGCAACGGCTCAGACCCGGGCGCCGTAGTCCTGCGGGGCTTCGGGCGCTTCGGCCTGGCCTTCATCCATTTCAAAAGGCTGCGCCAGCCGCTTCTGCCAGGCTTCCGCCAAATCGACAAATTCTTCCAATACGGATAAAAACAGTGGTTTGCCCAGGCCCGACAATCGTTCCGAACGAGCCAGCACGATGCTGCCGCTTGCCTTGTCAACGCCAAACGTGGCGCCCCCGGTGCCGGAGAAGAGAAAGTTCGCGTCCAGCAAGGCGGCCAACTGCGCCGCGCCGCCGTCCTGCCGCACCTGGCCTACCAGGGAAGAGATATATAACGCCTCACCGTCCTCGGACAGTTCAAGGCTTACGGCAACCTCATCGAACAGCAGGTTGCAGACGTTGGCTTCGTCCGCGCACAGTTCCGGGATGCCGATTTCGGCGCCCAGGTCGGACAGCAAATTGTCAAAATTGTGTTTCACCGGTACCAGTCTGCCGGGATAGACCGCCGATCATACCAGGATATTGCGCAACGTGGCTTGCGCGTCCAGCAGCCCCTGCAACTCGGCGCCGAACTGCGCCGCGTCGCGGCAATTCAACGGTGAACAGTCCATGGCAAGACCGGGGCGCTCCTCGTCAAGGTAAAGACGCAGCAAACTCCATTCAGACAAATCGGCATTGGTCTGCAACATCTGACGTAACAACGTATATCTCTCCTGGGGCGGCAACTCGCCGGATTGTCCGTCCAGCGCACGCTCGGCGATGCTGTACACGCTCACGTTGTCGGCAGGCTCGTAAAATTCCACGTGCAGCGTACCCCCGTCCGCGTTGACCAGCAGGTGCTCGGCCTGCAGCGCCGCGGCGGAAAGATTAAAGCGCCGCGCCAGCTCCTCCCTGCACTGTGTGATAAAGTCCATCAGACCAGCATTCCCGGCGCCGGGCCGTACCCGGCGCGAGACCGGCGTTCATCCGCAGGGCTGTCATTCCCTGCCTTGTCGTGCGCCAGTTGCGCCAGCTCGGGGTCAACCTCGTCGGGATACAGTTCCACGCGCATTGTCACCACCACCCGCAACATGACCCGGATCAAACCATGCAGCCGGCCCGCCGTCAATACCGCGTAAAGCGCCCTGCAATTCAACGCCACCGCGTTCATATCCCGGTGCAGTGAGACGCTGAGTCCGCGGCTGCTCCCGGCGCACCGGTTGGCCTCCAGGAAATAGCTGAAGCAGGCGGCTTCTTCCCGGTAAAATTCCGTATCGTCGGTGACTTCCGCGCGGAAGTCTTCGCTTTCCGGCTCGTCGCAGAAAACAATCGGCGCCACCAGGCGCAGGTGCTCGTCATGCAGGTATACCAGGACCACCAGGCCGTCATTGGCATACAGCGCGCCGAATTCGCTGTCTGCCTCCGGCGGACTGTAAAGAAAACCTTCCATGCCGCCCAGGCAGCGGTTGACAAAAGCAATATCAGGCACTGACGAACTTGCCCGAACCCAGGTGTTGCAAACGGCTCATCATCGAGTCCATGCGCCGGGTGATGGAGTCCAGCTTCACCTTGTAACCCGGGCTGCCGGTATTCATCTTCTGGACTTCGTGGTTGCCGGAACGCAGCAGAACCTTGCTGAACAGTCCCTTCTCGTCCTCGTTCAGCGCCGCGCCCGGCTGCGGCACCGCGCCGTCCCCCTGCTCAATCCGGGTTGCCAGGAACTTGATTTCCGCGTCCAGTTGTCCGGTCCGGTCCTTGCCGCTCTTGCAGTTGTATTGCGGGTCCATACCCATTTTGCTGGCCAGCAAAGCCAGCCTGGCCGGCAACGCGTAAGGGTCGTCGTTCTCGGCGTGATGCCCCTTGGCCTGCCAGATGGCGCCGACCTGGTCCGCCAGTTGCCGGATGGCGCGCGCGTCGCGGCTGTTTCCCTGCCCGGCGTTTTCCAGGGCCTGCAAATGCTCGGCAACCAATCCGGACGCTGGCGGTTCGCCCGGCTTGAAATTCTCACCGAGCAACATCCTGATGGAAGGGCGGTTCAGCTTGTCCGCGACGCGCCAACTGCCCAGCAACCTCCTGTTGATTTTCCCCAGCGCCATGTCATTGACCCCGGCGCTGAAGGTCAGCGGAACGAGCTGCACCCTGACTGTTTTTTCCGTGCCGTCCTCCTGTTTCACAGTGACCGGAACGTCCTCCCTGGCAATCTCCTGCAACGCCTCGTTCTGGTTCCGGGTCATGCGCAATTCATTGTAATTCTCAAAGCAGTTGGACGTCGCCGCGAGGGCGGAGCGCGCATAGTCCGGAGTGACCAGGTTGATACTGGGCAACACCATCTTTACCCGCGGCGATTGCGCGCCGCTGCCGGCCACCTCAGCCATGAGCCGGGCATTATTCTGCAGGTGAAAACGGACCAGGTCCCGCACCCGGTTGCGATTGGCCTGAAAGCGCGCGGCTCGCCGCAGCCGGAAACCCTGGATACTGAAGCGCGACGTCAGGTACCTGGCGCAACGCTCAACGCCAAGCCGCTCTGCCTGTTCCGGGAGCGTGGTTTTGACCAGGTCATGCAGTTCCTGCCGGGGCAAGTGGCGCAGGTGCGGGGGGCGTATGCCAAAGGCGCTGAGTACGCCGCTGCGGGTGCCCTTGAACAAGGTCTTTCCGGTGGCATCCTTATAGTGGCTGTGCCACATATTGGGCACGCGTGACGGCGAGTGCGTGTCGTAACAGAGCACGCCCTTGTTATTGCCGGCCTGTTCAGACACGTCCGGTTTGAGCTCGCTCAGATATTCCCGGCCGGCGTGGGTGAAGGACGTTTCTATGGGTTTGAAACCGGCGCGCAGCGCCTGTTTCAGGTTGTGCTCAAGCCGTTTGCCGACCCTGTCGGGGTCCGTCATTTCCTTCAACAAGGACCGGTCTGCGCCAGGCACAACGCCCGGCTCGCCGGCGCGCTCAAGGCTGCGGGCAAGCAACAGGGAGACCTTTTGCCCGGGTTTGAGCACACCGGTGGCAGAGTGGTCCGCCCCCGTCAGTTGCGGCGGCCTTGCACCGGGGGTTCCGGCAAGGTAATCATCCACCTGGCGCAAAAAAACCTCCCTGGCAGTCCGCTTTTGGGCGCCGGACGCCTCCTTGTCGCCCAGGTATGCGCGCATCGCTTCGTGCTGCAATCCGGCCCCGGCCTTCAGGTCCCGGTTTGCCAATGCCCTGGTGAACTCAACGGGGCGCTCCAGCTCCGCCGCCAGCCAGCCGGGCTCGCCGGCAGGTTCTCCCCGGGGCCCCGACTGCGGCTCCGCCCTTGCCTCGGCGGCGGCTTCCAGCAACTGCCGCGCCTTGTCCGTGACCGCGGGGTCGAGGGCGGGACGGCCTCCCCCCGGACCTGGTTGAGCCTCCCGCAGGAGTTCCGCCAGGGTCGTCAAACCGGCTTGCGCGCCCAGTGCCTGGCGCTCGACCAGCGAAGCTTCCGTGCCGGCTTCGGAGCGGTTGGCGGCGCGCGTCATCCATTCATCCAGGACCGTCAGCCCGGACCTGGCGGCCGTTGCGGTATTGCCGGTTTGCGCTGCCTCACCCGCGGACTCTGCCAGCTCTGTGCGCACCTCGCGCAGGTCCCGGGCGAATGCCGCGCGTTCAGCCCCGTCAATGCCGAGTGCGTCAACGCCCGCGCCCGCCGCGGCCGGCGCGCTGATCTCGCCCAGGGAGAGCGGCAATGAATTCCGGGTTTGCGCGTTGAAACTGGAAGGGGCGGCGCTGGTCTCCGGCGCCGTGCCGCGGCGCGCGACCGCTGCCTGGGTCGCAGCCCGGAGCGCGGCAGTATCGAGGTTGGGCGAAGCCCTTACGGAACCGTTACCAGGCATTATGCCTCCGTATTCACCGTGAGGTTCAGGGCCTGAAGATGGTGAAGCCGCCGCCGGGGGCAACCGTCCTGGGCGTTTCGGCAAGATGAGCGGCCAGGGCTTCAGCACGGTCCACCAACGCGGCAAGCCGCTGCTCGAAATCATCCAGCGCGGCCGGGTCGGTACCAGTTATCACCGTCACCAGTATCAGGTAATCCTTTTCCTGTTTAGTGTAAAGGTTCAGGATGCACTCGTCAAGGTAGAGGCAGCTGAACAGGTAACCGCATGACTTTTCAATCATGCGCTCCCGTTCATCGGGAGCGGCGGGCAAGGACGCCACTTCGGCCAGCGCGTACAGCTTGCCGAGATCCTCGAACAGGCTGACCTCCACGCGATCAAACCCCAGCAGGTAGTGATCGTGCGCGTCGGGTTCCGGCGCCGGCAGGGCATGCCTGGCACAGAAATCACCAAGCAACTGTAAACACTGCCTGTTCATTACTGTTCGGCAAAGTGTTGGTTAAGCGCAGCTTCCATTGCCTGCAGGAACGTCTCCAGGTTGGCGTCCACACTGCCCATATCGCTTTCCAGGCGGCAGCCTGTGCCGCTCAGCGTGGCGTTTTCAATAATCTCCGCAGCCGGCAGGCCGGCCGCGCGCATGGTTTCCTGTATGCGCGCGCGCAGGTCCCGGTCCTGCGCGCCTGCGGGAATATGGATTTTGACGTTGGCCTGCTCGCGGAATTGTTGCAGGCCGTTTTGGATCAACCGGGTGACGAGTTCGGCATCATCATAGTCGCTGAAGACCCGGCGCAAGGTCGTCATTACAATCCTCACCAGGGTTTGCTCTATGGAGGAAATATACTCGATGACCTGGGCCGTGGTGGAAAAAATCAACTCCGCCTCCTGCGCTTTCGCCTGCTCGAGTCCGTCTTCATAACCGGCCTTTTTCTGTTGCTCATAGACTGCCTCGTGCCGTTCCCGCGCCTGGCGTTCCTGCTCCTTCACCGCGCTGATTAACTGCCGGGCCTCCAGCCAGGCGCGATAATCCTCTGCCTTGATAATTTTCCGGTCAAACATGATCCGGTGACGATAATCAGGCAATGAGAACAGGCTCATTCCCAGTGCCCCTGCAGCGACAACAGCGTTCCCAGCAACTTCCTGCCGGCATCGATTAACGCCGGGTCGTTCAGTTGCCGGCCACAGTACAGGGCGTAATCTTCCATGTCCGCCCATCGCCGGACGTCCCGGTGCGCAGCCCCGTGGCGGGCGGCCAGACGTTTCAGCGCCAGCGGTTTGGGCCAGGTGAAATAAAACCGTCTTTTATATGCGTCCGCTTCCGCTTGCAGCATGTTGGTCAGCAGGCACAGGCCGGCCGCGTACACCAGCACCCGGCAACGCAACAGGTTGCCGACCGGCAATGCCGGCAAAAATGCCCCGGACACAAACTTGTGGCGCAGTTCCAGACGCAGCGCCAGGGCGTAGTCAGCCGGCCCGAAGGCGTCGAGCAACCGGCGCTGCTGCCGGGCAGAAATGACACCGGCAACCTGCTCCCGGTAAACGGCCAGTCCCAGCAGGCCCGTTACCCTCCTCTGCTGCCGCCAGGACAGCAGGGCAACGCGTTTGAACGGCGGCTTGAAGTCGTAATCGAACTGCCCGGCCAGCCCGTACGCGCACAACATTTTTTTCGACAGTTTTGCCGCCGCCAGCGGGTCCTCCACCAGTTGCCGGGCTGCGTCCACGGGCAGCCCGGTGTCGGGCCACCAACTGGGATGGCACCAGGAAACCGGTTCAAAGTTGAACCTGATGATCGCCTCAACCAGTCCGTCGTCGGCGTCGGCATGGGTTTGCGCAAGCGGTTTCATCGGTGCCCCGGCGCCGCGCCGTCATTGCCTTGTCTGGCGCCGCAACAGCACTACAACACAGGCCGCCAGCGCCGCGACCAGCGCCACGATAATACCGACCAGGGCATAGAAGCGGCCAATGGACGCGGCTTCTATTTTCAGGTTGACCCCCCGCACCGTGCGCAAACCATCCGTGGCAAACACCTCGACCGGGCTTCTCCCGGCGGCCGGCGACAAGGTGACGGAAACGTCCTGGTAGGCCAGGTTATTGATGCCGCCGGAAACCAGTTGCCTGATTTTTGGAATTTCACTGTCAAGATTGTATTCAGGATTGTACTTGATGAACACCGCCGCCGACAGCTTGTCCGGCGTCCGCGCCCGGCCCGGCCCGGCCTTGTTCCCGCCGGCGTCAGCGCCCATCATGGACAGGTGCACCTTCACGAACATCACCCCGTCGATCTTGGACAGGCTTTCGGAAATTTCCTGGGAGACGGCGAAGTTGAAGCGCACCTTGCGTTCGAAATCGGTCGTAACCAGGCCGGTATCGCCGAACACTTCGTTGACGTTGGTATAGCGCTCCCAGGGGTAACCGTGCGCATGCAGGAGATTCACCGCCAGCGGCACCTGGCTCTTGGGAACGGAGAGGATGATTCCTTCTTTTGCGGCCGTCTTGTCTGTTTCTATGCCGTTCTCCAACAGCAGGGCCATCATTTCATTGCTTTCCTGCTCAGTCAGGCTGTTATACAGCGGCACCTTGCCGCAGCCCGCAAGCAGGAGCAAAAAAAAAATGCCAAGGCCTGGGTTTTCATGCTACCGCGACTCCGAAGCGCCCCGACCGGCGTCCCGTCAAGACCTCAACTCATTCTGAATGTTGCGCGCCATACTCAACGCGCCGGCGTTATCGGAATGATCCAGCAGGTGTTGCGCGATGGTTTCCGCCTCAGACTTGTGTCCGGCCAGCATCAGCAGGAACGCCATCATCGCCACGACGTCGGGGTCTGCATCCGCATCCCGGTAGTCGATGCCGGCGCGCCGCAACACGTTCACCGCCTCTGCCGCGTTATTGTCGTAACAAAGCAAAATCAGCGCCTCGCCCAGCGCGCTCGCAGGCCCGCCCGGGCGCGCGGCCTTGTGTGCGCCTATCAACGCCTCCGCGTACTCCCGGGAGTAGCCGGTGTAGGCGCAGGCAAAGCCCAGTTCCAGCATCAGTGAGAGCGCCTGGCGGCGCTGCCCGTCGTTAAAATCAATCATGGGCGGGCGCCGCTGCTCAGGCCTTCTGGGTGATGCTGGTAACCGTGTTTTTGAAATCGGATACCATCGCCGAGGACATCTTCAGCAAGGCCTCGAGATTGCCCTCCACAGCCTGCAACTTCAACATCGCGGTGGGGTCCGTCGCGTCTATATTATTCAACATATCGGCAATCTTGTCGGTCTCGGCGCCGATGCCCTTATTGACCGTGTCAACAATGGTGGTAATATTCAGGTCGGTCATTGCATTCTCCTCACATTGCTTGTTCAGGTTCATTCCCTGAATTACGCGGAACTTCCGTAGCGCACACGCGCGCCACTATACGACAACTCTTTGCATAAATCAAATTTTGCCGGGGTGCGACTAAAGAATAAACACGCCTGCCGCATCCAATGTGTCGGTATAGTCGCCGTCCTCGTTTGTATCCCGGGCGACAAGAAAGCCCTCGGACACCCCCGAAATATCGTTATGAACCATGATGGAACCGCCGCCGTGACCACTCAGGTCTATGCGCGTATGAACCATGCCGTCAGCGGCCGTCACCGGGGTCAACAGCGAGGACAGTTCCGACTCGTCAAGGTCGAACGCAGACAGGTCAATCGTGTCGCCGTGCGTATATGTCGAGGGGTTCCGGGGATTAACAAAGTAGATCTCAAAATCGCTGATGACGTCGTCGCCGTTGCCGGGCGCAAATACGAACACGTCATCACCGGGACCGCCGGCCAGTGTGTCATCGCCACCGGAACCGTACAACAGGTCAGCGCCCTCACCGCCGTCCAACGTGTCGTCATCGTCTCCTCCATAGATGACGTCGGCGCCGGCGCCGCCGGCCAGGACGTCCTGCCCCGCATCGCCGTGCAACAAGTCATCACCCATGCCGCCCTCAATGTGGTCGTCGCCGGGATTCCCGTTCAGGTTATCATCGCCGTCCAGGCCCCACAGCCGGTTGGCCGCGTCCGAACCGGACACCAGATCATCATGGGCTGAGCCGACCACGTTCTCGAAACTTTCAATCAGGTCGCCCTCGGCGTGGCCGCCACCGACCCTGTGACCGCTGAGGTTTACATGAACGCCCCGGTTGGAATGCTCGTAGGACAGCGTATCCATGCCGTCGCCGCCGTGCAGGTCATCAGCGCCGGCAAGGCCCTCCAGCAGGTTGTCCCCGTCATCCCCTTTCAGGGTGTCCGCCATTGCCGTTCCTGTCAGGTTTTCAATGCCGGCCACCCCGTCGGCCTGGCTGAGGTCAAATTCCACGCCGGCAGCCATTCCCACAAATGATATGGTGTCCGAACCCGCGCCCCCGTCAACCATGCTGTCGTCCGCGTCGGTGAAGAGCAGGTCATCGCCGGGGCCGCCGTGCAAGCGGTCGGCGCCGGGGCCGCCGTCCAATACGTCGTCACCCTCCTCGCCGAACAGTCCGTCATCCCCAGGGCCGCCATGCAAGCGGTCGGCCCCGGACTCGCCGTCCAATACGTCGTCACCCTCCTCGCCAAAAACCTCGTCGTCGCCGGCGCCGCCAAGAATGGTATTGTCACGGCGGTCGCCGGCCAGGGTATCCGCGTAGGCCGAACCGACTACGCCCTGGATGTCCGGCGCCAGTTCGGTCACCGTCACGGGAGAATCCTCGTCGTCGTCCACCTGGACCTGAAATTCAATGGTCACCAGGTTGCCGAAGGTGTCGCCTTGCGCGTCGCCGCCCGCAAGGACCTTCTCGTTCAACCGCACCGTCACGCCGGCGTCGGACTCGGTGTAGGATATGGCGTCCCGGCCGTCGTTGCCGGTCAGCACGTCGGCGCCGGGGCCGCCCTGCAACACGTCGTCGCCGGCGCCGCCGTTCAACAGGTCGTCGCCGGCGTCACCGTTCAACAGGTCGTCGCCGGCGTCACCGTTCAGCGTGTCGCCGCCGCCGCCGCCGGTCAGCACGTCGCCGCCACCGCCGCCGTTCAGCGTGTCGTCGCCGCCAAAGCCCCAGAGAACATTCAACTGGTCATCGCCGGTCAGCATGTCCGCGTAATCGGACCCCACAACGATCTCCAGGTCGCCGCCCAGGGTGTCCCCTTCAGCCGTGCCGCCGCTGGCCGTATTGTCCGCCAGGTTCACGCTGACGCCCGTCGGCGAGTCCAGGTAGTACACCAGGTCTAACCCTTCGCCGCCGCGCAAGGTGTCCGCGCCCGGACCGCCCTGCAGCCCGTCATCGCCGGCGCCGCCTTCCAGCACGTCGTCGCCGTGCCCCGCGGACAGCAGGTCATCGCCGCCCAGTCCCATGATGGTTTCCCCCGCCACGGTGCCCGTCAGCTTGTCGGCCTGCTCCGAACCGGTAATGTCCGGCCCCGTGTCCGCGCTGGTCAGCGTCTCCTCCACCGTCAACAGGTAGGCGCCCTTGTGCTCCACGCCCAGGTGCCCCTCGTGGGCGCTGACGCTGACGTAATAGGTCTGTGTGCCGCTGCCCGCGGCCGGCGCAAACTGCAGTTGCGAGCCGAGATTGCCGTCCTGCCCGTCCATGTCGTCATTCATGGCGAGCACGTTGCCCGCCGCATCGAGGAGTTGCAGCACGGAATCGCCCAGACCGTCGTCGCCGTCACCGGCCACGGTAAGGGTGTAGAGGGTTCCCTCGCTCAGTTCGACCGCGATCCAGTCCGTGTCGGCTTCGCTGGAAAGGACGCCGCGGACCTGGTTCTCACCCTCCGAGGTGGACTCCACGGCAAGCAGGGTCTGCGCGTCCGCGGACGCATCGGAACCGGGGATATCGGCTTCATTATGGTATCTTTCGTCTGACATTGATATGGCGCTCCAGTAGCAGTTTATGGAAATTTGCGTCGCAACGCGCTCCCTTGCCGGTCGCAGCGCAAACTGCAACGTTCCCGGCGGGATGCGATATTGCCGTACAAGCTTGCTGCAAACACAGTGCGCTCACGATACCACAATGCCGGGCAAAATTCAACCGTGATGTTTGCTGTGTAAATTCCGGGGTCAGAGTAAGAATTTCGCCAGAAATTTTACTCTGACCCCACCAATCCGTACGGAGTTACATATTGTCGGGGCGTGCAGACCTCTGCTCATGAAAGTTTGTTCGGGATTGGGGCATACACGGACCCGGGCAATGGCCGGCGTGATGGCAGGGTTGCACGATCAGGTCATTGCGGGCGGCGCTGCAGAAGGCGACACTACTGATCTTGCCCTCGTGCCGGCCAGACGGTCTGGCGGGCGGTTTTCAGTTCCTGTTTGACATGGTCCATCAGACTGGGTATCCCAGGCTCGCATATCTGGCTGCCGCCTTGTCGCCAGACGTAGCCCAGTCCGTGCAATACGTCCAGTGATTCATCGGCCTTGTCCGCTTTTATATTCAGTTGGTCGACAAGCGCCCGGGAAAGGATGTCGTAATGCACTGTTTCCTGGTGTATGAACTTGTCCGCGACAATACCGGCAGCGGGGGCGAGGCGCTGCTTACGGAACTCATTGTAGCGTTCTCCGTAATAATGGTTACGCCGGGCTTCCACCTGGTCCCGGGCTGCTTCTACGATGTTGGGTGTTATTTCAGCGCTGCGTTTCTGCACCAGGGCTTCGGCCAGGGTCTTTCCCCAGACCTGGATGAAGAAAGGGTAACACTGGCTCTCTTTTACCACTGTGCCCAACGCCTTCTCGTTAAATGGGAGTCCCATGCCCAGTAATGGCTCTGCCAATGCCTGTCGAGTGGCCTCGGGGGTGAGTCGCCCGAGGCCCAATATCTCGGCACGAGACCAGAATGTCACGTTCATTAGTCCGAGGTGATTTTCCAGGTTGGGTGTGCCTGAAAGGACCAACATAAAAGGTGTGCCGGTCTTGCGTACGCGCTCTGACAGGTTGAGCAGACGGCGGCCTGTATCAAATTTCAGGGTGTGCGCCTCATCTACTGTTACCAGCAACGCCTTTTTCCTGCACCGGGTTTCCAGCAAGGGCGCGAGATGCTCTATGCGTGCTTTATTTCTGTCCCTGTCAGGCATTTGTTTCCATTCCGCCGCAATGGCTTCGGGTATTTCAATCCGTAAAGACCCTCGTAAAACGTCTTTCAGGAGAGCAATCATTTTGTTATCGTCTTTGTAGAGCAGATGCCTGGCCAACTTTTCCACGTTCTCCACGTCGTCCGGGCGGATTTCCAGAATATCAATATCTTTGTTGCGCGCCTGTTTTACAAACGTCTCCAACAGTACGGTCTTGCCGTTTCCCCTGGGGCCGTGAATTATAACGTCTGAGGGAGTCGCTGCTTTATCCAACAGGTCCTGCAAGAAGCCCTCCATGCAGTCCATTTCCTTTTCTCTTCCTGCCATCACAGGCGGAATAACGCCGTTGCCGGGGCGAAACAGTCTCCCCAGTCTCCTGCAATAATCAGGATTGTTGAAATCAGGGGTTTTCATGTGTCAGTTGGAGTTGTTACCATATTTTATCATTGTCGCTCAGAAACGGCAGTATACCCTGACCCGGCCAAGCCAGAAGCCCCCTGTTCGCCATTCCTGCGCAAATACTCGTTACAAGGAGTATTGTTATCCACTGGATTCCCGCCTGCCCCCGTGAAAACGGGGGTCACACGGGAATGGGCGAGAAGATTCTTTATCATTTTGCACAAGATTTTACTGGTAAGGGACTAATCCCGCATTAGAAAGCCCGGGAATTAAGAAAGCCTTGCCTGTATAATGTTTTGCGTGATTAATAACATTCACCCGATGGGTGCTACAGACAAGGCTTATGAACATCCTACCCTATACGATAGCAAATACCAATGATTTATTGACCGGCCGCGGTGGACTGGTGTGTGTGGCGGGGTTGCCGGCGGGGGTGCGCGTGAGCCACCTGCGGGCGGATGCGGCGGGTTACCAGGGGGCGGTGTTCGCCTATTGTGACGAGCAGGAGATAGAGTACGTGGTACGGGCCAAGCGCAGCAAGGCGATGAAGGCGTGGATACTGGAGCGCCCGGAGTCAGTCTGGACGCCGCTCAGGCGGGACGGGGAGGCCGTGGCCGGTCAGGCGACCTGTCGGGGGGTCTGGGCGATGGATAAGTATAAGACCCCCTTCACGCTGGTGGTGCAGCGCTTCCGCATTCCCTGCCACCCCCGGACCACCGGGGAACGCCCTCCCTTGCCCGCATCACCGGCCCGGCCCCGTCAAACTGCCTGTTATTGCCCAACACCAGGCTGAAAGCGGGACAAGACCTCCCCGGTCAGGGCAAACTATAGTCCATTGCTATTGAACAAGGCGCCGCATACAGGCAAAATCTATCATAAAGACCCGCTGCAGATCTCTAACGCGGGATTTGGGCGAGGTATTGAAATTGACTATTTTGCCTGCGGTGAATCATTGGAGGATGTTCGACGAATTCGCCTGCGAAATTCTTCCTTCAATGATTCCGGCGAGAATGATTTTTGCCCTGGCCAACTGTTTTTCTATAGAACCGGAAGAATTTTATGCAAGTCGCTCCTGAAAATGGTCCGCCACGGGAATCCCGGAGGCCCGTTGGCTTGGGGCATGCCGCTTTGCCGCCGGATGCAACCTAATCGTAAATCGCCTGCAGCGCAGGGTCGGACAAGGCGTTTTTAATCGTCATCCTGTGATCCTCATGGTGGTTTTGCGTTGCCAGTGTGACCACCCCCAGCCGCTCTCCCATGCGCCGCGAACGTTCGCCGAATGTGCCGGTGTCGTAGGTGACAAACGTGGGGCTGCGCAGGCCGTCCGGGTTTGCCCGTTTGAGTCTTTCGAGCGACCGGCGCGCGCTCATGGAACCGACCGTGATCTTCGTGCCGAAGGCGTACACCTGCGGCTTTAAGGAAGAAAACACGTTCCCCGCGCCGCGCGGGTCGAGCAGTTCCTCCCTGAGATCAGCCTCGGCCTCCGCTTTGGCCGCGCCGGTGGCGCTGCTCATGGGGCGATCATAGACGGCGCCGGCGAGACGATGACCGGATGCCTCAACCCGCGCCTGTATGCGGGCGGCCACAGACGCCCCCATGGAGTATCCATGGACGATGATATTCTCCGGCTTGAAGCCCTGCTCCAGCAAGTGGTTAATCATGGCAAACCCATCGCTGGTGATCGTCTTTTCAGTGGGCGCCACGTCGGAGCTGTCACCGAAACCGCGGTAGTTCAGGGCGACAAAATTGACCCCCTTGTCCCGGGCAAAGTGCGTTGCCAGTTCGCCGCCGTATTTCTCCGCGGGGCCGTTTGACCCGGACAGGTACAGGATAACCGGCTTGCTCCGGTCCAGTTCAGGTGAATGCGGGTTGGCGGACGCCGAGAAGCCTGACAGGCGTTCACCCTGCCCGATTTCGACCGAGAGCCGTTCGTTCAGGCTGGGACTCGCCTCGCGCTGACGGTTAAATTGGCTGATGAGCGCCTCGCTTCGACGATACATGTCCCGGCGTGAGCTCTGTTCGCCAAAAACCCGGTCGCGCACGCCGGCCAGGTTGTTGGTAAACGCATGTTTTCTGGCGGGCAGCCTTACGGTGAACTGCCGGTGCGGCCTGTCCTTCCTGCGCGGTTTAAGCTTGAACAGGATGTTTGACCAGAGGCTCCTGTTGCCTGAACGAAACCGGATGCCGCTATCCCGGGCCGGGCGCGTTTGCGCCTGCAACGACACGGCCGGCTGGTGGGGTCTTGCGCCTGTTATTTCGGTCACCACGTCCGCGCGCTCCTCAAACCTTGATAACGCCTGACACCGGGTCTGCAGGTTTTTTTGCCAGGTTCAGCGTCTCGGTTGGCGCATTGTCAAAATCCATGGCGCCGACAAGTTCGATCATTTCCAGCGCCTGTTGCGCAAACCGCTCGACCAGTTCCACTACCTGCGCCGGTTGCGCCGGGTCCGGATACAACGTTTTGGCCATGAATACCATTCCCAGGTCTTCTTCCAGCGCCAGGGCCGCTCCATCCAGTCCGGACGCGGGAAAATTCCGGCTCAACAGGAACCTCAGCAACGCCGTCTCGGCCTCAGCGCTTTCGGCAACGGCCAGGGAAAACAGCGGCGCCCACACTACCAGGCGTTGAGCGGTCTCTGCGTACTCAAAAATCAGCGCGTTGTCTGCGCCATACTCGACCACCGCGCCGTTGTTTTCGTCAAAGCGCAGCCCGTCAATGCCATGGGCCTCAGCGAAAACCTGCAACACAAGCTCAGCGTCAGCGCGCGAAATCATGCCGGCCCAACTATCAACCGGCTCCCGGAACCGGCTGTGCGAGGCCCGGCCGGCAATCTTCATGCGCCGGGGCGTCTGGTTGAATATCCGGAATTATTGCGTTCATGGCAATGTCTGACCCCAGGCAGGATTATAGTATTCGGGACACCTCCGATCAAGTGCGACTGTGCGCAGGACGGTATTGTGGTTTGCGTGCCGGGAAGCGCGGCCCGGCCGCTCAGATCGTTATGCGTTCCAGCGGCTGCACCGTCACTTCCGGCGTCAGGTCCTGGTAGGACAGCACCGCCAGTTCATACATCTCCGCCTCAACGATTTTTCGCACGTAGCGGCGGATATCGAAGGCAGTCAACAACACCGGCGTCTGGATTTTCTGTGACAGGTCGCCGACGGCCTGCTTGACCGAGGCGACGATCCGGCGCGTGGTCTCCGGGTCCAGGGCCAGGTAGTTGCCGCTTGAGGTCTGGCGGATGGCGGAACGGATCTGCTCCTCCAGGTCCTGGTCCAGGATGTACGCGGCAAGCACGTTCTGCACGCTGCTGTACTTGTGGCTGATGTACCGCTTCAACTCGGAGCGGATATACTCGGTCAGCAGCACCACGTCTTTTTCCCGCTGCCCCCATTCAACCAGGCCCTCCAGGATCAGGCGCATGTTGCGAATGGAAATATTTTCCGCCACCACGCGCCGGAAGATGTCTGCGATAACGTGTATCGGCAACACCCGTTGCGCCTCCTTGGTCAAATTCGGCATCGTCTGTTCCGTTTGCGACAGCAGGTACTCGGTTTCCTGTATGCCGATAAAATCGTGGGCGTAACGGGTCAGGATATGCGACAGGTGGTAGGTGAGAATCTTTGCGCTGGTGAAATAGGACAAATTAAGCTTGTCGAGCATCTCGGCGTGGCCCTGTTCGACCCAGACGGTGCTGCGGTTGGGCAGGAACGCCTCCCCGGTTTGATGAGGAATGTCCAGCATGGAAATCTGGTCGAGGTTGTCCGTGTAAAACAGCATCTCCGGCAGCAGCTCTCCCTGGCCTACCGGCACCTCGTTCATCAGGACGATGTAGCGGTTGGCGTCAGTGATGTTTTCGTTGAAACGCAGGTGGATGCCGGGAAACGGCACGCCCAGGTCCAGGTACAGCGCGCGCCTGACTTTCAGCAACTCGTTATTGAGGGTTTTCATGTCCAGCAGGTCCCGCAACTGCGGCGTCATATCGATCAACAAGGGCATGACCAGTGAAAACTGTTCCTGTTCCGCCAGCGAACCGCTGATGTTTTCATCGGTATCGATTTTCGTTTCCGTGGAGCTGGGCATGACGCTGGAAAAGTCATCTTCCCCGGCCTGCTCACGGTTCATCCGGCGCTGCACCAGGGTGCCGACGCTGATGAGCGCGCCGGAAACCAGTAAAAACGCCACGATCGGAAACCCCGGGACCAGGCCGAACAGCGCGATGATGCCGCCGGCAACGAGAATCGAGCGCGGCTTGCTGATAATCTGGCCGGTGATGTTGTCTGCCAGGTTGGCGTCGCTTTCCTCGGAATCCACCCGGGTGACGATGATGCCGGCCGTCAATGCAATCACCAGGCCCGGGATCTGTTGCACCAGGCCGTCGCCGATGGTCAGGATGGAATACAGGTGCGCGGCCTCGGCTACGGTCAGGCCATGCTGCAATATGCCGACGCTGAGCCCGCCGACCAGGTTGACGCCGATGATGATAATGCCGGCGATGGCGTCTCCCTTGACGAATTTCATGGCGCCGTCCATGGAACCGAACATCTGGCTTTCCTTCTCCACCCGGTTGCGCCGGCGGCGCGCTTCATCCATGTCGATGACCCCGGCGCGCATATCGCCGTCGATACTCATCTGTTTGCCGGGCATGGCGTCCAGCGAAAACCGGGCGCTGACTTCGGCAACCCGCTCCGCGCCCTTGGTAATCACGATGAACTGCACCACGGTGATGATCAGGAAAATCACCATGCCGATGATCAGGTTCCCCCCTACGACAAAATTCCCGAAGGTCTCGATGACCTTGCCGGCGTCCGCCTGCAGCAATATCAGGCGGGTGGTGGAGATGGCCAGCGCCAGGCGGAACAGCGTGCTCAGCAACAGCACCGCGGGAAACGCGGCAAAGTCCAGCGGCGAACCCACGTACACCGACATCATCAGCAATACCAGGGCGATGGTCAGGTTGGTGACGATCAACATGTCGATGACGAACACCGGCAACGGCAGGATGATCATGAAGATGATGCCCATCAGCAACAGGGCCAGCATGATGTCGTTGCGGCGCGCAAGCGCCAGCAGTATCTTCATTGCACCTGCTCCAGCGTCAGTGAGAACGCGTCCAGGTGCGCGCCGGCCTGTTCTTCCCGGCCCGCGGCGGCGAGCGCCTTGGCCTTCAGCAGGCTGGTGACGGGGTTGGCCTGCCGAAACTGCGCGTCAAGACTGTCGAGACTGCCCAGCGCATCCTCCTGCCTCCCGCAGAGATGGTAACAATACCCCAGCATCAGCATGGCCTGCTGGTGGCCCGGTTCATAACACAGCAGAAATTCCAGCAGGGTCAGCGCCGATTCGGGATATTGCTGCACCAGCAGGCAGTTCGCGGTGATCATCAACCATTCGACCTGGTCCGGCCTCAACCCGGGCAGGGGCGCGGACCGGCTCATGAGCTCGTCTCCACCTGGCGGTTGAGATTCAACAGGGTGACATTATCGGCAAGTTCATCCAGCAACAGGGCCGCGCGCGCGATCACCTCGGCCTGGCGCCCGTCCGCCTCGGCGCCGGCGGCGACGTCCCGCAGTTGTTCCAGGATATTCTGGTAATTGCCCGGCGTCAGCACCCGTTCGTCACCCACTTTGAACGCCAGGGAATCGAGTATCCGCGTATCCGACCGCCTCGTCCTGAAAATGCGCGCGATATAGCTGGGCTGGGCCCGGCCCAGCGGGTTGATGGTTTTTTCCGGCAGCTTTTCCTCAGCGCCCGACGAACGGTTCCAACTGATACTTGCTATGCCGGTACCGGCGAGATAATCAACCGAACTCATTATCCTGACCTGCGCCGGCGCTTAACCATCAACCTGCTTGATCAGTTTGTTCAACCCGGTCATGACAAATACGCTCATAACCTGTTCCCCGATATCCGCGAACGCCAGTTCGCAGTCCGGCAGCGCGGCAACCCGGCGCACGGCGGACAGGAACACCCTGACCCCGGCGCTGCTGACAAACTCCAGGTCCCTGCAGCAGAATATGATGCGACCGTGGCCCTTGTCCAGGTTCGTGTCCAGCCACGTCTCCAGCAGGTAGGAATTGCTCGAGTCAATCCAGCCCTTGAGGGACAGCCGGCAGGCGCCGGCTTCGGTCTGCTCTTGCAGTTGTAACGTGTCTTGCATGGTTTACCGGCCCGGATCTGAGGGATCAGGATAAAAACCCGTAAGCTTCACGGCAGCAGCGCACGTTCAGGCAGGTTTTTACCCTGACCCCGGAAGTTACGGAAGTTACCGGTTTTTGTCAACGTTGGCATACACCGTGAACAAGGTGTCCAGCAGGCGGGCGGCCTGGTGTTCATCCCGGCCGGCTATGCGCGCCATTACCACCAGCCGGTCCGGCGCCTTGAAGGCAACGTGCACGGGGACCGGCAGGTATTTATTGATGCCGACCTGTTCCAGCAGGGCCTGGAGCTGCTTGCCGGCCAGGAAGGGTTCCGTCTTTTTCAACAGGGACAACAGCGCCACGCCTTCCTCGGCGGCGGCTTCCAGCGACAACAGGTATTTGTCCTCGCCGATGACCGTGTTGAGCAGGCCGTCCCCGGTCTCGCCGACCGGCGGCAGGTTCAGGTAACTGCGCAGCCGGTTGCTGAGCGCCCTCCCCCAGGCATTATTCAAGCTCTGCTTCTTCACGGTCGATCTCCTGGTCAATCCGTTGCTGCACGGACGCCAACATGCGTTCACGCTGGTTTTTGTCGTCAAACACCTTCATGGGCATCAACCGGGCAATCTCCTTGAAACCCTGCAAAAAGTAGATGGCCGGCCCCGCCTCCCTGATGCCGACACTTGCCAACGCCTTGTCGAGCACCTTGTCGCCCTGCCATTCGGCGTCCTTCAACTCGATTGCGACAGCCAGCATTTTATCCGCCATGCCGTTCTCCGCCGGCGCCGTGGAATTGAACAGCTTGTGACAGCGCTGCAACAGGTTCTCACAGGACTTGTGCAGGGTATTCAACTGTTTGACCTGGTAAAGATCACTGACGATGCCCTGCAACTTTGCCGAGCGGCTGCTGTCGCGCTGGCTCGCGTGGATATCGGCGGACAGCGAAGCCAGCAGGAACGAGATGGCCTCGGCCACCGTCTTGCCGGGAAAACCGGCGATGATCTTCTCATAGGCCGCGCCGACGGATTCATAATCCAGCACCACGTCGCGGTAGGCCGCGCGCAGTTCCCCGGGCTTGCCCAGTTCCGCGTATTTCGGTTTTACCACCTCGTGGGAGATATTGACCCCGGCGTCGATGGCTTCCGCGTGACGCTCATAATAGATATCCCTGGCCTGCCTGGCGTTGGCCAGCGTCTCCGAATCCGGCTCCTCCTGTTCCAGCAGGTCCACCGCGAACGACAGCGCCATGAACGCGTGGGACGGATCATCGAAATGCTTCTCCGCCCGCCGCAGGAAGGTCTGGACGTCAATCGGGCGTTTTTCCTGCCGCAGGTCCTTGGCCCACTCCTTGAGCTGTCCCTGGTCCAGGTCCGGCACCTGTTCCAGGTACTTGCGCGCCAGCTCGGCGCTGAGGGTTTTCGTCCCGGAGCGCAGGTTGCGCTCGGTAATCTCCTTTTTCTGGGTGATTTCGCTGAAACTGAAGGTCAACTCCTCCAGGGAATCGGCCAGTATCGCCTCGGGGGACGGCACCAGGGACACCGTCTGACCCTGGAATTCGGAACTGACCGCCTGCTCCGCCGCCGCGCCGGCGGCCCCGCGCACGCCCGCTTGCGCCCCCGCCAGCGCCGGGTTGACGTTAGCGCTCATTGCTGCCTCCCGGTGCGGCCGGCCTCAGCATGGCGCCGGTCAGGCCGACACCACTCTTTGCATGGACGCATCCCGCGACTGCGCAATGGCGTCATAGATGTCCATCATCTTTTTGGCGTTTTCTTCGGCGGATTTGCCGTAATCCGTTTCCTGCTGCATAACGGCCTGCTGCTCGGCGGCTATGGCCTGTTCCTCCTTCTCCTTGGCCCGAAGTTCCGATGCGCCCAGGTCGGCTGCGCCTTTTCCGGCCGTACCCATCCCCTGGAATCCCTGCGCCAGTCCCGTGCCCAGACTCAACTTGGCCTGGCTGGCCTGTGCGCCTACGTTGGCGTGGGTGTCACGGGAAAATTGCTTCATCAGCTTTTTGGTGTCATCGTCGAACAGGTCCTTGCGCTGCTCCTCCCGCCCGGCCTTGTCTTTTTGTTCGGTGAGTTCCTGCTCCTGCTCGGCCGCCTCATCGGCGCCGGCGTCCGCTTCGGTCTCCGCCGTGGTATCGTTCGGGCCCTCGGCGGACTCGCCCGACTGCGCTCTTGCCGCCGCCTGTTCGAGTTCCGCTTCGGTCTCCGCCGTGGTATCGTCCGGGCCCAGGTCCCCGCTGGCCTCCCCAGCCGGGTCCGAGCCGTCAAACTGCCCGAGTTGCGCGCCCTCGCTGAACGAGGTCGTGGTTTCCTCTTCCTCCACCGGGCTTGCGTTCGTCTCCCCCACGCCTTCGATGGCCTCCGTCGAGCCTTCGATGGACTCGCCGGCGGCTTCGGCGGACTCGCCGGCGCCGGCCGCCTCCCCACCCCCCATCGCAGACGCGGAACTGCCTATCTGGACGAAGCCGGCCGCCATGGTCATCGAAGAACTGACCATGCTGCCGATGAATTCCAGTTGCCCGGCCTTGCGCAGGTCTTCCGCCCCTTGCATCTGGGTTGCCGCGATCTCCTTGTACTGGTAGGTGCGGGCTTCCCTGGATGACTTGGCCTGTTCACTGTCCAGCTTCACCAGCACTTCAATCAACTCGGAATAATTGATGCCGACGGCGCCTGAGCCCGGGCCCTGCCAGGCTGAAGACAACTGGTTCACGTCAGTGCGCACGTGTTCGTGCATCACCTGCAGCGCGGCTTTTCCCGCATGGTCCCGGTCCACCTGGGGCGGCCCGGCAAAAGCCGGCACCGGCGCGCTGCCTTCGGTCTTGAGGTAAGTCTGGCCGTCGGCGCTCAGCACAACCTGCCGGTGGCCGGCCTCGGCCGGCCTGGTATCGATATCATCATCGCGCAGGGATTGCAGGTTCGGATTGTTGCCGACTGCGCTGTATCCGTCTATAGTGGGCATTTCATGCCTCCCGAATAATAATGTTGCGTAAGGTGGTGGTGTTATGCTACAATGCCGATAGCGTTAATTGTACTGCTTACCCATGAAAATTGCAAGCCCGATTCATGTCCGCTCCGGTTCCCGCCACACTCTGGAAGGCCGGGAAGCGCAACGGGAATTAACGCTCCGGGTGGACGGAACAACCGGATTATTTAACAATAACGGCTGCTTTGGCGAAGGTTTGGCGGGAACTGCCGTTGCGCCCATTGAACACAGGAACTGACACATCATGTCCAACGATGCATATTCCCTGGTGGAAGGTTTGCTGGAGTACTGCGGTATCGAAGGCGACGGGTTTCGCGAGGACGGCAGGTTGTTGATGACCGTTGATGCGGAGATGGCGATCTTCATCGTCGTGGAAGACGGCTTGATCCACCTCAGCGCAGTGCTGGACGAGGCGCCGGACCAGCCGGGTCTCTATCTCCGCCTGCTGACCGAGAATTTCAAGAACGTGGGCGACCCGCAGTATTACCGCTACGCGGTGGAACCCGAAAGCAAATCGCTGATTATCTGCCTGTCCCTGCACAGCGCGCGGCTCACCCAGGCAAAATTCATTGATTACTTCAAACTGTTGCTCGAACACATCGACCAGTGGACGCGGGCATTGTACCTGGGCAACGCGGACTTCATGGCGCTGGAACTGCAGGATGCGGCCGCCCCGGACCAGCCCGGTCAGGCGGAACAGGATCACGCTTTTCTCCGCATCTGAGTGCTAACGTGAAGCGCGGCTTATGGCAGTAACTCCGCAATCGTCCCTGAAGGCTTCCTTTGACAACCTGGCAAAAGCGCAGGACGTCAATTTCAGGCAGCGCCTGGATGCGCGGGGGGAACTGGTCAAAAGCACACTGTCCGGAGGCTTGAAGGGCAGGCTCGTCGCCTGTGTCGAAAACGGGCGCGTCAGCAAGGGCAGCGTGGCGGACCGGATCATCCGTTGCGCCGTCGGCGGCGCGCGGCGTTATGACGCCATTGCCGGCGAGCTGCGGCAGAACAAGGAAGCCAGCGTCAGGAATTTTACCGGCATGCTCACCCGGGACCTGCGCCTGGACAACGAGCTGGCGCGGGCGGTTGCGCGCAAGGTGGAGCAAGGCCTGGGCAGCCGGCGCATAACGACGCAGGCCGGCGCCGACCTCGCCCGCGACGTTGCCGGCATGGTCGCGCAGCGCCGGGCCGACCGGCAGGAAACAGCCAACCGGGTACTGGACCGGGAAAACTGGACAATGACACCGGCCATGGTGACCAACGAGGACGGAAAGTACTCTGAACCGGGGTACTATGAGGCGTTGCTTGCCCACGCCGCAATCAGGGAGGATGCCTTGGCCGCGCACGAGGGGCTGCTGCCCGAGATCGCGACCATGGACCGGACCGCGGGGCCGGAAAGGCGCTCCAACGCAGTGCACCGGGCAGACAGGATGCTGAAGGAAATGCGGGCAGTGCAGCAGTCACTGTTGAACCCCCCGCAACTGCTTGCGCTGAAGAACGAGAGGAACGACCTGCTGGCGCCCGAAAACGCACGCGGGCCGCAGGACAAGATGGTAGCGGAGACCACCCGTCTGAACGAGTTGGAAACAGAGATTGCCGGGTTCAGCGAAGACGCCGCGGCCAGGGCCGATGAGTTCAGGTCGGCCTACATGGAGATGCTGGCGGCGATAGCCGCAAGCAAACACCACGGCGCAGAGGACAGCGCTTATTTTCCGCTGCCGGAAGAAGTTGCCGGCAACGAGGTCGTCGAGCGCCAACCCGGAGCCGGGCGCGCCGGCAACAAGTCGAACCTGCGCGGCAGCGGGAAGGGGCGCGCAACGGCGCCGGACGCGCAGAAGAGACGCGTTGCCTGGTCCGATACTCCCGTACAGGCCAAGGATTACGGACTGAGACAGGGCGAAGCCGGCTACGAAGGCGACCCGCAGAAAGCTGATCTCAAATCCTACAACCAGGCGCTGCGGGTACCCAAGAGTAAAGACAGTCTTGGACTTGAAGATACCGGGGAAGTCATCGGCGCCATGCAACCCGGGGAGCTGTCCCCGTCCGATGAGCGCGAGTTGATACGCGCATTTGATATGCTCCAGGGGACCCTGGAAAGCTATGAAAAGGAGCAGAACAGGCTGGGTGAGGGCCAACAAAACCGTTTGCAGGAGGATGCGGAACGCGCCCGGGAATTGCTGCGCAACCCGCTGTTG
Organism: Gammaproteobacteria bacterium; assembly: GCA_028819495.1. Lineage (GTDB taxonomy): Bacteria > Pseudomonadota > Gammaproteobacteria > Eutrophobiales > Eutrophobiaceae > JAAXHV01. The sequence continues at coordinate 45,899 of JAPPLI010000063.1, forward strand.
CAAACCCCGCAGGTAATCGGCTTCATTGAAAAACAGGTGTACGGCGCGCCGGCCGGCGCGGCCCCGGGCGCGCGCGGCAGGCCGACCCGGACCGCCTTGCGCTCCGCCTCCCTGGATCGCGCGGTCGGTATTCTCACCCGCGTCGTTAACGGCGCGGACGCGCAACAGCAACCCCGCGCGGCCGGGCTGTTACGCACCATATTGCAGGACGCGCTGCATGCCGACCCGCCCCTGAATGCCACCAGCAGACGCACGCTTGAAACGAAACTGTCCCGGCTGGACGCGGATTGGCCGGTCAGCGTGGACTGGACCTCAATGGACAAGGCGGAGCAAACCGGCAGGTTTATCGAAGCCGCGCGCGACGGCATTGACGCGGCCCGCGACATCCTTGAGAACCGCATCCTGGACCGGGACGGCAACACGCACAGCATTGACGAGGTCGCCGCTTTGCTCAACGCCGGCGACGGCGGACTGAGAAGGCTGACCACGGCGCTGCGCACGTTGAGCGCCGGCCTGGTGCGGCCCCAGGATTTGCCTGCGGCAACCCTGAACGGCTTGCGCGGGCCTGGCGACCCGGATGCGGTGCGGCAATGGACGGAACAGTCGGACAAGATCAAACAGCTGGCCGCCACGATTGACGCGGCCAGCTACAACGAGGACGTGCCCGGCGCGTTCACCCAGTTCGGCACCACGGGCGACCACGCCGCGTACCGCCCGGTGCGGGAAAAGTTTCCGCAGCATGACCAGGGGGTCAGGGCGTGGCTCAAACGGGGGCATGAACTGACGGAACGGCTGCTGGTGGCTCAGGAAGGCGCCGGCAAGGGCGCGCGCCCGCTGGACGAGGCGCAGATGGCGGAGCTGCAACAGGCCGTGCGCGAGTTTGCCGGCGCGGCGGGCCGGCCTTCTTACCGGGAACGCACGTCGGCCCGGATACGGCAGGAAATACAGCAACGGGAACAGGAAATATCCGGCAATGAACTGCAATATGCCCGGGCGCTGCAAGGCGGAGAACCCGCGCCGGCGGCAACCACGCGCTTCCTGGACGGCAATGAACCGCTGGCCGCGGAAATAGCCGAGCTGGAGCAACTGGGGGAATTGGCGGGCAACGGCGCTGACGTTCATAATTACCTGGATGACAGGATTGAGCGTATGGGACAGGAAGCCGCCGTCCTGCAAGCAGAGCAAAGCCCCATGGCCCCGAGCCTGCAAGCGCAAATCGACCTGCTGACGCGTATCAGGGACAGCCTGGCAGGACAATAACGGGTTTCCCGCATATTCGAGGGTAATGCACCATGACTGACACAAGCATAACGACAGGCGCGGCGGGACCGCCGGCCCAGGCGCAAGGTCCGGATGATACTTCCGCAACGACCGGGCCGGGCCGCGCCGCGGAACACGGCGCGGGCACAGGCGCCGACAGCGCGGTCGCCGGGAGCGGCGCGGACGAATTCCGCGTCGGCGCTGAAAGCCTGATTTCCGACCAGAGGGTAGGTCTGCTTTTCGTCAAGCGATCCATGGTCTTCAGCACGCTCGCCAACGACCGGATCAAGATTACCCAGGATAAACTGCGGGACTACAAGGAGATGAACCGGATGATTGAAAAGATGCGGAACAGCCAGCTCCATGCCGGCGGGCACGGCGCCGCCACAAAAATGGATGCCGACGTGGTGGCGTTTTGCAAAAAGTATGATATCAAACTGGATACCACCGACCACGACACGTATCATACCAAATCGGAGTGGGACTATAACATCGAGTCCGCCAACGGCACGCGCGAGAAATGGAGCGATGAGTTACGCGTGCTGATGCTGAAACTGAAAGCCGTCATGAGCGAGCTGGACACGTCCGTTTCCGGCGCCAGCAGCCTGGAAGACAAAAGCGCCCACCTCGCCAAGAAGGTTGTCAGTTAGCGATGCCGCACATCAAGCATTATCCGGAGAACATGAGGAGTCGCAATGAAACAGTTGCCAAAATACACAGATGACGACCACGCCCGTCTCGAGCGTGAAGCCGAGAAGCTGATTGCCGAGGCCGAAGAGGCGCTGGACCGGGCCAGGGATATGTTTGCATCGTTCGGCCTGGATGAGGATGACACCAGGCTCTCCGAGTTCCTGTCCGGCGGCGGCCCCTCGGAGGAGCTGGATGCGTTGCGCGCCGAAATCTTTGACGGCAAGGACGAGCAGGAAGCGTTGTTCGCCGAGGAGAAGCGTCTCAGGACCGAGATGGGCGACGTGTTCGGCGACCCGGCGCCGCAACCGGCGCCGAAACCCCGGCGCCGCATGACCCGGGTATGATAGAATCTTCTTACAGGCCATGAAAGAGGCGCCGTGATGAGTATAGATATAGACAAGACAAATGCTGCGCAAAGCGGCGGGGTAAACCAGCAGGAGGGGGTCACCAGCCTGCCCGAGGGGAAGGTGTCGTACAACGGCGTCACCATGTCCGTGTTCGAGGCCGTGTCCATGCTCTTCGTCGAGCGCGCGCAGACCTACAGCACCCTGACGGCAGACCGGCTCAAATCCGCCCAGGACAACCTGAAAAGCATCAAGGAGGCCAGGGCGTTCCTGGGAAAAGTGCGCGACCTCGCAAAGAAGGATGGCATCAACGACATCCCGAAGGGCCTGCCGGAATTCTGCAAAGAACATAACATCACCCTCCCCAGTGATGAGGATGGCAAGTATGACAAGGACGAATTCAAGACCGTGACGGACAACCTGCAAGGCGGGCTGGACAACATGCAGGACACCAACCAGATAGAAATGCTCAAGTTGAAGACCAGCGTGAACAACATGGACACGTCCATTACCGGCGCCAGCAAGAACGAGGAAAAGCTGTATGGCACAACCAAGGACATTGTCAGCGGCCTCGGCAGGTGAGCGGACGGCTTTGCGGGTGGCGGGATGACGGCTGAGCAACCCGCGGATATGGCGGGCGCGGCGCTGCCGCCCGGTTTCGGCGACGTCGGCGCGGCGTTGCTGGAAGGCCATGAAAACCTGGCGTCGCGGCGGGGAATCACCCGCGCACAGCTGGACGGGTTGTTCAATTTCAGTTACGAACGTTACGTGACCGGGGACTATGAAGCGGCCTGCCGGGGCTTTGAACTGCTGTGCCTTTACGATCATGCCAACGTGAAATACCTGCAGGGCTACGGCTATTCCCTGCAAGCCCTCGGGCAGTACCACAAGGCGGCGCTCTGTTTGTATTTCGGCAGCACGCTGGTGGAGCGAGGCGGCGACGCCTGGGGCGAGCAGTGTGTGGCCGCGGCGCGCCTGTTTGCCCGGGCCGGGGACAAGCGCCAGGCGTTGACGTTGTTGCAGGCCGTGCTCGAGGCCTTGCCGGACACGGCCGTGCAGGCGCGGGAACAGGCAATGGCTTTAAGCGAGGCGCTGGGCGGCGCCTGATGGCGGCGCCGGTGTCCACCCGGCGCGCAGCGCCGTTTTCCGGAACAGCAGGAGGAAGATGATGACCAGTACAACCATACCGGGTTCCGTGACCGCGAGTGTCCCGGGCAATGAAGTCCAGCCGCCGCCGGGCGACCCCGGCGCGGCCCATGGCGTGGCGCAGTCCGGCCAGGTCAGGGGGGTCGGGAAAAGCGGCGCGGGAAAAAAGACCGGCGGCGCGGACGCAGGTTACGATGCCGCTGAGTCGACCAGCGCCGGCGCGGGCACCGATCCCGAAGGCGCGCTGGCGCCGCCCAGTGTAACGGTGTCAGACCCGACCAATATGGTTTTGCGGATGACGGCCCTGATGCGGCAATTTTCCGCCGAGCGGAAAAAAGACGCGGAGGGCGGCATCAAGGCGAATGAAGCCGAGAAAAAACAGAAGAACGAGGAGCGCCTGAAAAAGCTCCAGGAGACCATACAGAAGCAGCACAAGGCGCAGAAACACCATAGCATAGGCAAGATTTTCGGCTGGGTCGCGGTGGGACTGATGTTCGTGGTGGCCGCCACTGTCGCCGTCGTCAGCGGCGGTCTGGCCGCGGCGCCGCTGTTTGCCGCGGCGACGATTACCCTGGGTGTGATGATCATGCAGGAAACCGGCGGCATGGACAAGATGATGGACGCCATGCACATGGATGCCAAGGCAAGAATGGGATTTTCCATAGGCCTGGCGGTCGCCATGCTGGTCATCAACCTCGCCGCGGCCGTCATGAGCGGCGGCGCGGCCTCAGGCGGTGTTGCGTCGGCTGCCACAGAATTGGCGGCCACCACCGCGGAAACCAGCGCCGAGGCGGCCGAGGCCGGCGCCGCAGCCGCCGAGACCGCCTCCACGGCCGCGGAAGCCGGCGCGGAAGTGGCCGAGACCGCCTCCACGGCCGCGGAAGCAGGCGCAGAGGCCGGCGAGGCTTCCGCGGAAGCGGCGGACGCCGCGGCCGAAGCGGCGGACGCGGCCGGCGAGAGCGCGGACGCAGCCGGTGAGGCAAGCGAGAGCGCGGACACGGCCGGCGAGAGCGCGGACGCGGCCGGGAAAGGCGCCAAGGCAAGCGGCAGGAGCGCCAGGGTGGTGAAAGCCGCGAGCCGCATGCAGAAATTGGCGAACCTTACCTCCGGCGGATTGATGATCGCCCAGGGCGCCGAGAACATGGAGGCCGGTTTTGATGAGCGTGACGCCACCGAGGCCCAGGCCGACGCCGAAAAGCTGGCCGCCCAGCAGGCCATGCTGGATGCCATGAACGACCAGGCGGTGGCGGACCTGAAAAAAGTAATGCGGCAACTGCAGGAGCAGATACAGCAGACGGCCCAGTTGGTCATGGAATCGGCGAAGACGCAGGACAGCATCTTCGACCCGAACGCCAATACAATATGATTGCCGCGGGGAGTGGTTATGCGCGCTGAAGACTGCCCTGACCTGTTGCTGGACCTGGATGATGCAACGGCGCAGCAGGTCTTTGACGCCTTCGACCGCCTGCACCTGGACGGCTTGCCGGGCGCCTTCGACCTGGGCCGGGAGGAGGTCGAAGCCCTGTATGCCGCCGGCCACCAGTTGCTGGGCAAGGGCGACCTGAAACGGGCGCGGGAGGCATTTAATTTCCTGGTGATCTGCGAGAGCCAGGATGCGCGTTTCTGGACCGCGTTGGCCGTGGTCCTGCACAAGCAAAAAGACTGGCCTGCCGCGATCGACGCCTATTCCATGGCCGCGCTGCTGGATGCCACCAACGTCCGGCTGTATTTTCACGCTGCCGAATGCCTGATGCAAAGTCGCGACTGGCCGCGCGCGCAACAGTCCCTGGAGGCTTTTTTCCGCGTGTCCGATAACGTCTATGGCAAGGACCAGAGTAAAATCCGCCAGTTCATCGACAAGGCGGAAGCGTGGCAACGGATAATCGACGCCAAAGTGTCCGCTCAGGCGCGGCCTCATGACAGAACGTGAACAGACGCTCATCCAGGTTGCCGGCGCCGTTGCGCAACTGGTCGGGATACCGGAACTCGGGTTCGATGATGATGATTGCATCTGCCTGGAGTTTGAGGACGTAACCTGCGCCCTGGTCGCGGCCGAAGACCGGCTGATACTGCATGCCGACCTGGCGCCCCTGTCCGGCGTGTCGGAGCGCGAGGACGTTTACCGCGCGCTGCTGAGATTGAATGCTGATTTGACATTTTCCGACGGCGCCGTCGCAGTGGCCACGGACCGCGACGCGGACAGCATTGCGCTGTCCTGTATCATAAAACCGCTGCACGCGCCGGAGGCCGACCTGCTGGAGGCAATCATGACCCGGTTTCTCGAGCTGGCGCAGGACGTGCAATTGTACCTGCGGCAATTTTCCGTAACGGAACAGGCACAACAGGAATTCTCCGGCGCCGGGCTCAGGGTCTGACCGACTGGAGAAAGCCTTGCGATGATGCGTTACCACGCGCAGAGTTATTTTGCCTTGCTTGCCGACGACCCCGGGCTTGCGGCGGCCGCAAACCCGGAACTGTCCCTGTATTTCGACGAGCACCGGCTGGATTTCACCCTGACTGAGACGAGCCTGTATTTTTCCTGCGAACTGTTGCGCCTGGATGAGCGCCGGTTCTCCGCGGCAGGGGACCGGGCAAACGTGTTCATGGCAATCCTGCTCGAGGCAAACTGCATGGGCGCCGGCGCCGGCGGAGCAATATTCCTGCTGGACGAAAAGAACGCCCTGTGTCTCAGGGGACAGGCCCTGCTGGCCGGGCTCGACACGGCGGGGCTGGCGGCGCTGATCGAGGACTTTCTCGAGCATATCGACTACTGGCGCCCGCAACTGGCGGCCCTGCTCACCGGCGGCGGGGAACCCGGAGCGGCGGCAACCACCCACTCCGCGCCGGACGAACGAGGAGAACCCGACCCATGACCATCAAGCTGAACCAGTTCTCGGACCTGCTCGGGGCCCGCAACCTGCGCGATACGGACGTGCTCACCGTCACGGACAGGAACGACCTGAAGCTGAAGAGCAGCCGCTTTCCCGTGCTGCGCTGGATCGTCAATTCAGGCATCGGCAAGCGCGCCGGCAACCGCAAGACCGTCGACGTTTTCCTGGGCGCCATGAAGAGCCAGTTCGGCGGGGAGCTGGTTGACAAGATGCAGCTCGACACGTTGCGCGACCTGCAACGCCGCGGCAAGCCCTTGAACGTCAGGCACGTCAGGAACAGCGTCGAGCAGGCCATGCGGCTGCAGTACGACGCCTCGGCTGTGGTGGATGAGATCGAACGGAACATCAGCGACTCCGCTTATTCTTCCAGCCCGGGAGGAATGGAGCTGGCGCGGGAAGTGCGTGACGGGATTGATTTTCCCGCCCTCTTCAAAACCTTGCAGACAGACCTCGACAACTATCGCGGGCAGGACAGGATCTGGTCGGTCATCCCGAACGTTGTCGGGCGCGTGGCGTCAACCGCGCACAATGAAGCATTCAGGCATATCTTTTTATCCGGTTACGGCGTCCAGCAAGACGGGATGGGAACGGGCCGCCTGCAACGTATTATTGAGGAATTGCCTGAAACCGGGCTACTGCTTGCCGAACACGGCATGAGGCTGGATTCGAGCAGGATGCCGCCGGCCTTTTTTGAAGAGCTGGGCGTGAAACTGCAAAGAAAAACGGATGAAGCCATGTTGCATCCCGAACGCCTGCCGCAAGACCGCGCGGATGAGCCGTTCAAACAACGCCTGGCGCAACAACTCAGCCGCACCGCGGAACAATTTACGCAGCAGTACATGCAGGGGCGCCTGCAAGCCCTGGGCGCGTTGCGGCAAACCCAGGAGGCCGGCGCCGATGCCGCTGCGGCGCACGCGCCGGCGCCGGATGACAAGCTGTCAGCCGGCCTGCGCGAGCAAATACTGCACAGCCGCATCCCGGCCGGCGAGGTGCCCAGGTTGCTGGCCTTGCGCAATGAGATGCCGGGCAACCTGGACGCGCTCGCCGCGCCGGAGCATCCCATTGAGGACAAGTTCCGCCTGCTGCATGGATTTGGCAGCTTGGTGGTGCGCGCCATTACGGAGATGACCCCCGAGGACCAGGCGAAATATGCCTCGGGGCCGGAAAGCCTGTCTTTTATGGAGGATTGCGCGAACTTCCTGAAGCATGAAAATCTCAGCGACGCCGCGGCAGCGAACATCCGCGAGGCCCTCTGCGCTGAGCCCGCAACGGACCTGGCAAGGTTGTACCAGTCGCTGCAGGACATAAAATACGCGGCGGAACGCAACTCCGAAGGCGGCGAACTGAAGACCGATCCGGTATGGGGCGAAGCCTACCGGGCAATCGAACGGACGGACGCCGCATACCAGCAGTTCCCGGGCTACTGGCAGATGCTGGACCGGATAGACGTGGACGAAAACCGCTTGTATACGGATGCGGCCTTGCCGGCATACCAGGCCTTGCGCAGTCTCGGCATCAACGCGCCGCCGCCCACTGACGCCGGGAGCGCGTAAACGTGGATTAAGCCCATGCAGGCGGCCAGTACCAGGACAAGTTACCGGCGCCGGCGGCCCCGGCAAAGGCAAAGCGGCCGGCGCGGGTACCGGGTTGCCGGGCCGGTCCTGCTCTTGTCGCTGCTTGTTTTCGCCCCCGCGGGGACGCTGCAGGACAGTGCGGGGCTGCTCCAGGCCCCGGCCAACCAGCAATGGAAAACCGCGACGTTCAGTTTTTATGCGAGCCGGATCAGCGCCGCCGATATATTGCTGGACTTTTCCACCAACCTGTCCGTGCCGGTGACCGTCAGTCCGGGCGCGCGCCAACAGACCGTGAACGGCAACTTCAGGCGGCTGCCGGGCAGGAAGTTCATTGAACTGCTCTGCAAAGCCAACAGCTTAACCTGGTTTTTCGACGGTTCGATGCTGTTTGTGCGTCACGTCAATGAACTGGCCAGGAAAGACCTGACCCTGGACCCGGACACGTTTGACGCCGCCGCGTTTACCCGGCACTACGGCAGTTTCGGGATTGACGGCGGGCTTAACCGTGTTGACGTCATCTTTGACGGGCAGGTGATGCGCCTGACCGGGTTGCCCGAATATATCCGCTTTGTCGAAAATATCGTGCGCTTTGTGGAAGGCGATAAAACGGTGCTGGAACAAGGCGCCGGCTTCGGCGAAGCCGACGCGCCGGTAGTGCGCATGCTGCCGGTCAGGCACGCCTACAGTGAGGCCCAGCTGGTCAACCTGGCCAACGTCCTCGCCAGAACCATGGGGGTCAACCGTATTGACCTGGCCGATGCGGGGACCGCGCAAACGGCCATGCCCCAGGGGGGCGCAGCAGAGCCGGAGCCTGCGGGGACACTGGGAGGGCTGTTCGGCAGCGGGCTGAGCAGCAAAAACGTCGAGCCTGTCGAGCAGTACGGCAGGGGCGCCCCGGCGCCGGAGGCCGGGCCGGCCGCTGCCGCGGCAAGCGGCGCTCCCGCGCAAGGCGTCGTATTTTCGGGCGCGGCGCCCTTCGTGGCGGTCAACGTGTCGCAGCGCGCCCTGATCGTGCGCGACCTGCGCACCCGCATACCGCAATACCAGCGCCTGCTGAATGAACTCGACGTGCCGGAGCGCCAGATTGAAATATCCGCCTCCATCCTGGACGTGAACAGCAATTTCAACTCGCAACTGGGAGTCAATATCCAGAACAACCAGGAACAGGGGCTGCTGGAATATGAATACATACCGGCCACTTCGATCAGCGACATCACCGGTTTTCGCGCGCGTCTTTTCGCCCTGGTTGAAGACGGCAACGCCAGGGTCGTCTCGGAACCGTCCATACTGACGCTTAACAATCGCGCGGCGCAGTTCAAGACCGACCAGACCTTTTACGTGCGCCTGGCCGGCGATCGCGCGGTGGACCTCATTCCCATCAGTTTCGGTACCCGGTTACAGGTAACGCCCAATATCGTGGGGGGCAACAACGGCGGCGGCGACGACACGGTGAAAATCCACCTGGATATCCATATCGAAGACGGCGTCAGGGCGAATCCCACCGGCAACGTCGATGCCATCCCGCCGGTCAACAATACTGTTATCGACACCGAAGCGCTGGTGCAGCAGGACACCAGCCTGCTGGTCGGCGGCTACCAGATTAATGACGAAGACTTCAGCGACAGCGGCATCCCCATATTGAAGGACATTCCATTCCTGGGCCTGTTGTTCTCCACCCGTTCCAGGGTTATCTCATCGATCAATCGTTACTTTATCATCAACACGCGCGTGCTGGACTATGACACGCCCGAAGGCGTGCAGCAGGAAGATGAAAAAGCCAATGCCGCACTCTCACAGCAATAGCCCCTCGGGCCGAACCGGAACCGACAACTGACAACAACTGACAGCAACAGGTGAAAATATTGCGCTGCCTGCTCTGCTCTTTCCGCTTCGCATTCGACCGTGTATAATTGTCGGTAACAATGGAAACAGCAATGACAAAACACACTCAACAAGCAGAAGTTGATCAAAACTACGAAGCATTCAAGGGGATGCTTTCGGAGTTGATTGAATCAGATTCAGGCCGATTCGCTTTGCTCCATAACAGAGAACTGGTAGCCTGTTTTGATACAAATCGCGACGCTGTTCAGGCTGGGAGAAAGATATTGGAAGGCAAGCCTTTCTCTGTACAGAAGGTGACCCGTAAACCGGTAGACCTGGGATACTTTTCACATGCCCGCATTCTCGGGGCAATTTAGCTGGGAAGATGGCCTGATTTGGCAGGTAGGGTTTGTCGCGTCCGAAAAAGAGTTGCCTCAAACTGACAGGATCCACCTTTGCCCCGCCCTTGTTGATACCGAAGCAAGTCATACCTGCATTTCTCAATCAGTGGCAATGGAGCTTCGCTTGGAACCAACAGGCAAGATAGATATGCAAACAGCAAGAGGCGCAGAAGAAGTTAATATCTATGATGTAATGCCAGCCATTGTTATTGCGGAACTGCCGGATTTGGGGGGCAGCACAAAAGGCACAATCCAGGTGTTCAGGCCGATTCGTTCCCCAGAGTTTGATCCGGCAGACAAGAACTATAAGGCCCTGATAGGGCGAGACATTCTTGGGCAGGGCGTTTTGACCATATCATTCGATGGGCATTATACGTTCGCATTCTGATCTATTGACCCGTTCAGCCATTTGTCGTACACTCTGTCTTAAGGCATTGTTCCAACACACTGTTTGACATACTGATACACGGCGCATTAGAATGCCGCCGTTTTCCGGCAACGGGCCGAAAAAGACAATGACACGCAGGGCTGATTCTGGTATACTGGCCGGGCAACCGGGCAACCGGGCAACCGGGCAACCGGGCAACCGGGCAACCGGGCA
>JAPPLI010000151.1 GCA_028819495.1 Gammaproteobacteria bacterium
AGACGAAATCCTCCTGGCCGACGATTTTCGCCATGTACGGCGACATGCAGGTCTCGTCGGCGGAGGCAAGGGGCGTGATTGACAGCAGGAAAAGAAAAACAATAAAATAGAAGGGGCCGGTAAGTTGTTTCATTGGTTGTCTCCGGTCTGCAAAGGATTCGTTCCGGAGACTATATTACAACGATTCGGCGCATTTTACATAGTTTTACCGTATTCCACCGGCCACCGTCGTGCATTATACAGATCATGACGTACCCAGTGTGCGTTTAACCGGATTGCAAGCTGATAATAGTAGATTACTCTTTCCAGGTGATATTGCCATGTTCAGCGGGTCGGGAAGCGGTTGAGCGCAAGGCGCGCCGTGCCGGGAATGGCGAGTCCTTGCCAAGCGGCGCAACGCCGCGGGCGACCGCTTCCCGGCCCGCCCGAAGGGAGCAAAGCAGAGGCTCCAATCCAGCGTTGCAGCCCTTGGAAAGGACTCGCCATTCCCTGCGGACTGCGCCTTGTCTTGGAGCCTCTGCTTTGCTCTGAACATGGCAATATCACCTGGAAAGAGTAACATAAGCCGTAACCTGATTATTTTCCACTTGGACAGTACTGAGTAATGAAACGCACGCGCGGCAAGAAAGGCCGCATCCAGGGCCGTATCACGCCCCACAAGGCGCTGGCCGACGTACGGGAACTCCTGGGTGATGCACCGCGTTCCCGCGACCTGCTGGTGGAACACCTGCACAGGCTCCAGGACCACTACGGCCACCTGTCGCACCGCCACCTCCTCGCCCTGGCCATCGAGATGGAACTGCCCATGGCCGAAGTCTATGAGACGGCCACTTTCTATCACCATTTCGACGTATTGAAGGCCGATGAGAACGCGCCCCCGGAGCTTACCGTACGGGTATGTGAATCGCTGACCTGCGAGATGTTCGGCGCGGCAGGGCTAATCGAGCGGCTACGCGCGACCACCGACTCCGCCCGGGTCAGGATTCAACCGGTTCCCTGCGTGGGTCGCTGCCAGGCCGCGCCGGTGGCCGTGGTGGGGACCAACCCGGTAGAACGGGCCGAGCCGGAAACGGTTGCCGCCGCCATCCAAGACGGGGACACGGTATGCCCGGAACCGGACGCAATCCGTTATGCGGACTACCGCACACAGGGCGGTTACAAACTGCTGACGGATTGCCGCAACGGCGGTCACACGCCGGAACAGGTCATCGACATGTTGGAGCAGGCCCAGCTGCGCGGCCTGGGCGGCGCCGGTTTCCCGGCGGGCCGGAAATGGCGCATCCTGCGCAGCCAGCCCAGGCCCCGGCTGGTCGCGGTCAACATCGACGAAGGCGAACCCGGGACATTCAAGGACCGCTATTACCTGGAACGGGATCCGCACCGTTTCATCGAAGGCACACTGGTCGCGGCCTGGGCCATCGAGGCGGAAGCGATATACATCTACCTGCGCGACGAATACGCAGGCTGCCGCGCCCTGCTGGAAGCGGAACTGGATGCATTGCAACGGGACCCGCCCTGCCCGTTGCCGCCGATCCACCTGCGCCGCGGCGCCGGGGCCTATATCTGCGGCGAAGAATCCGCCATGCTCGAATCCATAGAGGGCAAACGCGGCCTGCCGCGCCTCAGGCCGCCTTACGTGGCGGAGGTGGGCCTGTTCAATCGTCCCACCCTGGAACAGAACATGGAGACCCTGCACTGGGTGCGGGATATCGTCGAGAAAGGACCGGAATGGTTCACTTCCCGGGGCCGGCGCGGCCGCAAGGGACTGCGCTCGTTCTCGGTGAGCGGCAGGGTGCAAAAACCCGGCGTACACCTGGCGCCCGCGGGCATCAGCATCCGCGAACTTATCGATGAATACTGCGGCGGCATGCTGCCCGGACACGAATTTTACGGTTACTTCCCCGGCGGCGCCTCCGGCGGCATACTGCCCGCCTCACTGGACGATATACCGCTGGATTTCGACACCTTGCAGCCGCACGGCGCCTTCATCGGTTCGGCCGCGGTCATCGTGCTGTCGGACCGGGACAGTGCCCGCGCCCTGGCACTGAACGCGATGCGCTTCTTCGAGGATGAGTCCTGCGGGCAGTGCACCCCCTGCCGGGCGGGGACGGCCAAGGCGGTGAAACTGATGGAGAAACCGGAATGGGACCGGCTGCTGCTGGAGGACCTGGCGCAGGCCATGGAGGACACCTCCATCTGCGGACTGGGTCAGGCCGCGCCGAACCCGTTACGTTGTGCCATGAAGTATTTTCCGGGGGAGTTTTCCTGAGAAGAATTAACATGGATGTACAGGATATACAGGATTTAATGATATCGTGTTTCAAGGGGTTTCCCGATTATGGTATCTGATTGAACCCTGGCGCACTTTCAGGAAAATAGCGTAACGGCATCCCGATGAATATGTACAATAATTAATCTTATTTATGAATATTATCCTGTATATCCTGTGCATCCATGTTAACAATGCAGGCGGGCAATGATACGATGACCCGGTTTTCCCTGAACGGGCGCGACATCCAGGCCGTGGCGGAAGAGACAATCCTTGAAGCCGCGCAGCGTCACGGGGTGGAGATCCCCCGGTTGTGCTACAAGGAAGGCTATCGCTCCGACGGCAACTGCCGCTCCTGCATGGTGGAGATTGAGGGCGAGCGCGCACTGGCGCCGTCCTGCTGCCGCAAACCGTCGGACGGGATGAAGGTAAGCAGCGACAATGAGCGCGCGCTGCACTCGCAGAAAATGGTGCTGGAACTGTTGCTGGCCGACATGCCGCAACAGGGGACATCACCCTACCGGCTGGATTCGGAACTGGACCGCTGGGCCTCCAGGCTGAACGTGTTCTCTCCCCGCTTCGAAGCGCGTGAACCGGTCGCGCCGGACCACTCGCACCCCGCCATCGCGGTCAACCTGGATGCCTGTATCCAGTGCACCCGCTGCGTGCGCGCCTGCCGGGAAGAGCAGGTGAACGACGTTATCGGTTATGCCTGGCGCGGCAAACACTCCGAGATCGTGTTCGACATGGGCGACCTGATGGGCGAGAGCACCTGCGTGGCCTGCGGCGAGTGCGTGCAGGCCTGCCCCACCGGCGCGCTGATGCCGGCCCGGAACGTCGGGCTGGTGGAACCGGACAAACAGGTAGACTCCGTCTGCCCGTACTGCGGCGTGGGCTGCCTGTTGACGTTCAACGTAAAGAACGACCACATACAGTACGTCGAAGGCCGGGACGGCCCCTCCAACCAGGGCCGCCTGTGCGTGAAGGGGCGCTACGGTTTCGATTACGTTCACCATCCCGCCCGCCTGACGCGGCCGCTGATCCGGAAACCGGGCACACCCAAGGCCACGGAGATCATCCCGTCCCGGGCGTTGCATCGATATTTCCGCGAGGCGACCTGGGAAGAAGCCCTAGACGTGGCGGCTTCCGGACTGCGTACTATCCGCGACGAACAGGGGTCACAGGCGCTGGCCGGGTTCGGCTGCGCCAAGGGCAGCAACGAAGAGGCCTACCTGTTCCAGAAACTGGTGCGCACCGGCTTCGGCACCAATAACGTGGACCATTGCACCCGCCTGTGCCATGCCTCCTCGGTGGCTGCGCTGCTGGAGACCATCGGCTCAGGAGCGGTCTCCAACCAGGTGGCTGACGGTACTCAGGCGGAAGTCATCATCGTGATCGGCGCCCGGCCCAACGACAACCACCCGGTGGCGGCCACCTTCATGAAGAACGCCACCCTGAACGGCAGCAAACTGATCGTGATTGAGCCGTACAGTTCCGAGATGTACCTGCACGCCCATGCGTTCCTGCAATTGTGCCCGGGCACGGACGTGCTGCTGCTGAACGGCATGATGCACACGATAATCGACGAGGGACTGCACGACCAGTCATTCATCGATGCCCATACCGACGGGTTCGAGGCGCTCCGGGAAACGGTACGGGAATACAGCCCGGAAAAAGTGTCGCCGCTGTGCGGTATCGCCCCGGAAACCATCCGGGAGACGGCGCGCCTGTATGCGACCGCAAAGACGGCCATCATCTTCTGGGGCATGGGCATTTCGCAGCACGTGCACGGGACGGACAACGCCCGCTGCCTGATCTCGCTGGCGCTGATGACCGGACAGATCGGCCGGCCCGGCACCGGCCTGCACCCGCTGCGCGGCCAGAACAACGTGCAGGGCGCCTCCGACATGGGTCTGATACCCATGGTGTACCCCGATTACCAGCCGGTGAACGATCCAGAAACAAGAAACAGGTTCGAGGAATTCTGGAGCACGGAGCTTGATCCGGACACCGGCAAGACGGTGGTCGAGATCATGCACAGCGTCCATGCAGGGGATATCAACGGCATGTATATCATGGGAGAGAACCCTGCCATGTCCGATCCCAACCTGGAGCACGCCAGGGAGGCGCTCACCAGGCTGGAGCACCTCGTGGTGCAGGATATCTTCTTCACTGAAACCTGCGGTTTCGCCGACGTCATCCTGCCGGCGTCCGCGTTCCCGGAGAAGACCGGCACCTATACCAATACCGACCGCCGGGTGCAACTGGGCAGGCAGGCGGTCTCCCCGCCCGGCGAATCCCGCCAGGACCTCTGGATCATCCAGGAACTGGCCCGTCGCCTCGGCCTGGACTGGGACTACACCGGGCCCGAAGCCGTATTCGGAGAGATCAGGCAGGCCGTGCCCAGTATGGCGGGCATGACCTGGACGCGGCTGGAACAGGAGGATTCACTCACCTATCCGCTGCTTGAGGAGGACGACCCAGGCGAGCCGGTTATCTTCAGGGACGGCGTGTTCCCGACCGATGACGGCAAGGGGCGTTTTGTCGCGGCCGACTATATCGAGGCGGCCGAACTGCCGGATGAGGAATACCCCTTCATCTTCATGACGGGAAGGCAACTGGAGCACTGGCACACCGGCACCATGACGCGCCACTCCCGGGTGCTGAACACCATCGAGCCCTGGCCCTATGTCCTGGCCAATCCTGAAGACCTGCACGCCCTGGGCATGGAATCGGGCGACCTGCTGACCATCGCATCCCGGCGCGGCGCGCTGACGGTCGCCACCCGCGTGGACGAAGGCATGCAGCAGGGCGTGTTCATGATGCCGTTCACCTACCACGAAGCCGCGGCCAACCTGCTCACCAACGACGCCCTGGACCCGTTCGGCAAGATCCCCGAGTTCAAGTTCTGCGCGATAAGAGTGGGTAGGCACTGAATTTAAGGGGTCAGAGTAAGAAATTCGCAGAATTTTTACTCTGACCCCATATATCGATCCCTGCACTCCCGGTAAGGGATATCATGGACGCATTACCCTCAATGGCGTAGTATTTTCTGTACATTTTTTACAACAGGTCAAGCCTCGTTACATGCCCAAGCGCAAATCTCAACGCAAGGAAGACGGAGGACGCCTCAAGATTGGAGATGCCTGGAATGCAATCACCATTATTGCCTTGTCACAGGAGAACCCGCTCAAGGCCATAGCCGAGTTCGTCGAAAACAGTATCGATGCACGGGCTGGGCGGGTAACCATCACCCGTGGCCGCGAACAGGGTGAACATTTTCTGATGGTCGCTGATGACGGTGACGGCGTACCCAGGACGGCAGAGGGTATTCCCGACTTTCATTACGTCGGCACCCATATCTGCGATTCGATCAAACGCCAACTTAAGCTCAACGGGGCAGAGGCCATACAGGGCGAGTTCGGCATTGGCCTGCTGAGCTTCTGGACCGTTGGAGAGGAGCTTGCCATGAGTTCATCGGCCGCCGACGATACCATCTATGAAATGCGTATGCGCAAGGGCGACCCAAGTTATCGCATTGTAAAGCGGCGCACGCTCATCCCGGAGACGGGAACGCGGCTCAAGATAAAGCCCTTGTTGCCGGGTATCCGCCAGTTAAGCGGTGAGAAAATCCAATGGTACCTCGCCTCCGAACTGCGGGAACGAATACGGCAATCAGGCGTACAGATCAAGGTCATCGACCGGCATGCTCGGAAAGAATATAACGTCAAGCCACGCGATTTTACCGGGCAACTGCTGCATAACCTGCCGGAAGCCAAAAGCGTGCACGGCGATATTTACCTTGAGTTGTACCTGAATGAATCCGGCCCTGACAACGAGGTTGGCCTGTATCGTTCCGGTACGCGTATCCTGCAATCACTGTCGCAACTGGACGCTTTTCAATGCCCGCCCTGGAACGAAGGATTCCTCCAGGGCATCGTGGA
>JAPPLI010000146.1 GCA_028819495.1 Gammaproteobacteria bacterium
CTTGACGTCGCTGTGTGGCTCTGAACATGTCAATATTAACTGGAAAGGGTACTAGAAGCCCAGGGCAGCTTTCCTTTCGTCCGCGCCCGGCAACGGATCCATGGTGTCGGTGATGACCGGCAGTACCTTGGATTTCTCCGCGTTGATTTCTATCCATTCATACTTGTCTTCCGGCAGGTCGTCTTCCTCGTAGATGGCCTCGACCGGACATTCCGGCAGACACGCGCTGCAATCGATACAGACCTCCGGGTCGATGTATAGCATCTGGTCGTCATAGTGGAAGCATTCAACCGGGCAGACCGCAACACAGTCGGTATAGCGGCAGTCCTTACAGTTGTCGGTAACGATTGTTGTCATGATTATCTCCTGGATTACCGGGGACGGACTTAAGTCCGTCCCCTTTCGATTTGCTGGATATTACCCTATCTATCCCGCATATAATAGTATTTCTCCCCGGTTCAACTCAACACTGTCCCCGCAATAGCGTTTGTATGATCCTTCCAGGTATTCTTCGGCGATATCGAATACTTCCATCATGTGCAGCAGGTAAAGCGTCATGTAGCCCGGACGGTAGGTGCAGGAATAGCTGAACGTGGGCAGCAAGGGCGCATCTTTCATGCTGACGATGGATCCCCGCTTCATCCCCGCGCCGGTGCGTATGCCGAGTTCCCCGAGCACGAAAATGCTGCCGGAGAGCATGTTGACGCCGGTGAAGTCGCCGCTGTTGCCGCCGACGGCGATCAACCCGCCGCGCATGGCGTTGCCGGTCTCGTTGCGCACGTTGCCGTGAATGATGATTTCCCCGCCGGTCATTCCCATGGCCGCGCCCCGGTAGGCGCTGCCGGTCATGTGGCCTGCATTGCCGCGGACTTCAATCCTTCCCCCCGACATCTCCGGCCCGACCCAGTCCGTGGCATTGCCGTCGACGCGGATTTCTCCCCCGCTCATGCCGCCGCCCAGGTGTTCGCCCACGTCGCCTTCAACCCGGATGGCTCCCCGGGACATGCCGGCGCCGATGAATTTCACCCGTCCCAGGTCATCGCCCTGCAGGTCGATGGCCCCGTCATAGCTGCCCGTAACGCTGAAGAAGTCTCCGATGGAGCGGGACTCACTGCCGTGCATGACCGCCAGTCTTTCCACGTCCGCCGCTCCCAGGCCGGTGAGCCGGTCGGGCGTGATGTTGTCCGCCTCCATGGGCACGTCCGGCGCGGCAATCTGTTTCAATAGTAAAGGCATATCAAAAATCTGCTGGGGTCAGAGTAAGAATTTCGCAGAAATTTTACTCTGACCCCACCTGTCCCGATAGATTTTACTCTGACCCCGGATGTCTCGTCCAATGCAGGGGTCAGAGTAAAAATTCTTCGAATTTCTTACTCTGACCCCGAAGTTCTTTGTGCTGTCAATCAAGGTCGAGATCGTGCAGGTTGATCTTGTATTGTCCCAGGTTGCCGCCGTAGTTGCCCGCGGAGACCTGCCTGATCCCGGGTTTTGCGGCGGCCTGTATGCCCGCGGCCATGGCCCGTTTGACCGCATCTTCGGTCAGGCCGTCGATGACGATTTCCAGGGCGCAGTTGACATCCGCCGGGAGGCTGCTTTCGGTGACCGCCTTCAGCGTCGGACAATAGGCGTCGTTGGTGGATGCGGGCAGGGTCTTGTAGCGTGACCCCACCTTGCTGCCGCTGCGCACCACGCCGTTGGGGAACGGCAGGATGATATCTTTGATGGTCTCCATGGCACGCACTGCCGCCCCTGCCGCGGACAGGGTTTTCTTTTCATTGGTTCCCAGTATGATGATATTGCCCCCGCCAACTGCCTTCCGTACGGCAAACGATTCTTCCACGGTAAATTCGCCGTCCATGACCGGAATGCGCCAGAAGCGGCGCTCCGCCAGTTTTTTGCTGCCCTGGAAACCGTCGCCGAAATAACGCAGTTGCGAACCGACCTGTACTGTCTCTTCTCCATCCAGGCCATTGAAACAGGCCGTTGTCGGACAGGTCATGATGCACTGGCCGATGCGTTCCAGCAGACGTTTCCCCACCGATGCCTTGTCCATGGCGAACAGCAGGATGCTGACACCCGGACGGCGGTCCGGCGTCTCTTCCGGAGACAGGAATCTCTCGATGCCGGCCTCGCACTTGCAACCGATCACCGATGTGGCGAAGCCCGTCATGGATTGCGCCGCCGCCTGGCTCCATTGCCTGGTGGCCGCGGTGACGATCACCCGTGCACCCCACATGCTGAATGCCTCGGCGAAGGTGTCGACGATTTGCGTGGACCTAACCCGCATATCTTACCAAGTGATGTGAAGATCGCGCCGGATTTTTCCCGCCTGCGGGTGCCTGCGACCGAAAGCGTATCGGGTTATACGGTTGAGGGAGCACGTGCCCGCAGGCGGGAACAAAGACAAGCGAGACAAATCGGCAGGACAGCCGATTTGCACGGCGATAGCCGCCCGAAGGGTTGCATCCATGGATGGGTGCAATGAACGCATCAATTGGTGAGATATGCGGGTTCATCTTCACTATTTTACCGTGGGGATCACTTCGTGGTCATGCAGGTAGCTGTCATCGACGGCATAGTTGGGGAATTCGATGGAATAATAGTTCTCGAAAAACGGTCGCACTACCTCAACGATGGACTCATCGTAACCGGGTTCCGCATGCAGGAACTTACCGTAATAATCCCGGCAGAATTCGTGGTTGTCAATGACCACCGTACCGGACTTGATCACGTAGCGAGGCGCGTTGAACATGGCCTCCTTGTCTTCCATCTCGTCGTAGATAGTGATATCCGCATCCGCTCCAGCCCCAAGGTGTCCCTTGTTGGTCAGGTTCAGCGCCCGGGCCGGTCCGGCGCGGGTGATGATAGCTATCTCGTTGAGCGTGTATTCCCGCTCCAGTTCATTCAGGATGGTGTTGTTAATGGCTTTCTGGTTCACGCGCTTTATCTCTTCCCGGCGAAATTCCAGGTCCATGAGCAGGCGGATCAGCTTGGGATAACTTAAAAAGGAACCGCCGTTCGGGTGATCCGTGGACAGCACGATACGCCAGGGGTCTTTCGACAGCAGGAACAGTTCCAGCCCGATGGCCCATTGCAGGGCGTGGACATACACGTGCTCCTGGTAACTGAACGGCATGATGCCGCAGCCGCTTTCACACTCGGTGTCGGCATTTACCCACTTGCCTTTCTTGAAGCCCCTGAGCATATAGGCCAGCGGCGCGTCCGCGGTCATGATGGTTGCTTTACCGAACATGACCTGGCCGACGTCACAGGTGATGTTGGGGTGTTCGTTGATGTATTCGGCGATCTCCCGGGATGCGGATTTGGGATTCTTGCCCAGCTCCCCCGCGTAACTGTGGAACTGTATGTGCGCCAGGTGCGCGCGCCGGTCGCCGGCGGTCTTCATGGTCTCCAGGGTTGTCCTGAAGTTGCCGCTGTGCCCCAGGTTGTTGCAATGGATGTGCGGTGGATGCGGCAGGCCCAGTTCGTTCACCGTCTCTATAAAGGACTCGATAACCTGTCGCGGTGACACCTCCACGAAATCGCTCTTTTCGTCGATATCCTTCACGTTGGAGTTTTTCTTGCCCTTCCAGGGCTCATCGCCGCCCGGGTTCACCAGCTTGGCGGTGTACGCCTTGGTGGCGTTGATCCACCAGGCCACCGCCTGGCGGAACTCTTCCTTGCGGCCTTCCTTGATCAACTGTTGCAGGAAAACATTATTGCCCAGCAGCACGTAAAAGCCCTTGTCGATCACCGGTGTATCGTGAAACTCCTCGATGACGTGGCGGGCGGCGATAGGGGTGACAGCCGCGTCCATGGCGGTGGTATAGCCCAGCGTGGCGTAGCGGTAACCGGTGGCAAACGTGGAAGGCACGGTGCCGCCGGCGCCGGAGCGGGTGTGTTCCGTGGCCGGATGGGGGTCGCGGCGGTGGTCTTCGGGTTGCAGTTTCCTGGCCAGGTTTACCTTGGGGCCGGCTATGTGGCAGTGGATATCCACCCCGCCGGGCATGACCACCATACCGCTCACGTCAATTTTTCGGGGACTGGAGGAGGGCGTTTCCACCATGCGTCCCTGCTCCACGTAGAGGTCTCTTACTTCCCCGTCAATGCCGTTGGCGGGGTCATGCACCGTGCCCCCGGCGAGTTGAATGCACTCCGTCATAAGAGATAAGGGGTCAGAGTAAAATTATTCGATGTTTGACGCTTGATATAAGGGGTCAGAGTAAGAATTTCGCCGGAAATTTTACTCTGACCCCTCAATTCACACATCAATTCCCGGAGATTGCAACACATACTCTGACCCCACCCGAACTTACTGCATGGGCGCGGCTGCCCGGCTTACGCCGGTGGCGCCACCGGCCTGGCCCCTGGCCAGGACCAGTTCGCGTACGCGTTTTCTGATTGCAGTCAGTATTTCCTCATCGGTCGGGAAGGGTGAGTCAAAAGCCTTGCGCAAGGTGATCGGCACGTCGTCCATCCGGTATACCGTGCCCGCGGTGTTGATGCCGTAAGTGGAAGTCCGGAACGCCACGTGCGCAAGCTTGCTGGTGAGGGTTGCCTTGGTATCCAGGCATACGACCGGGATGTCCGCCAGGTGGTCGATAGCCGCCTGGGGAAAATTCGATGCGGGGTCGGTGGCGACGATCAGGGCGGCATCGACGTCGCGCTTCGCCAGCAGGTCCACGGTAGTGAACTCGCCCGGGTTGAAACGGGGGAAGCCGCGACTGAAGTTGACGCCGAAGGGATAGCCGGTCTGCCAGGACATGACGTTGTCGGCCCCGGTGACGTTGCCGTGGCCCCGTACCGGTTTGGCGACGAAATGGGTGTATTCATTCAGGTCTGTAGCCAGGGCCAGCAGGGCGCCCGAATTGAAATGCCGGCCGCGGGTCATGGTCAGGCCCATGCCGAAGAACAATACGCCGTAGCGGCAGTTCTTCATCCTGTCCACCAGTTCCTCCATGGTTTCCAGGCTGACCCCGGTCTGTTCTTCAATATTTGAATCTATCTCGCGATTCTTGACCAGCGCCCGCAAGGCCCATAACACTTCGAAGTCCTTGCCCGGTTTTACCTGGATAAACTGGCTGGCCGCCGGCGCGCTGGGGGTCCTGCGCACGTCCACCAGGACCACGTGGCGGTCTTTTTTGCCCCTGGGGGTAAACATCCCCTTGGCGGTGACCGCATAACGGCCGAAGTGGCGCGGGTGGGACTCGGCAGGATTGCCGCCCCAGTAGATGACGAGGTCCGCGCGGTTCTTGACTTCACCCAGGGTCATCGTGCTTTCACCGACACCCTGCAGGGCAATGCCGGAAGGGCCGTGACAGACTGACGTAGTGGTATCGATATTGCCCCTGATGGTATCGGTAATGGCGACGGCCTGGCGTTGCGCTTCACAGGTCGTATCGCTGAGGCCGTAGGTAATCGGGAACCTGGCGTTTACCAGGGTCCTGGCGGCTTCTTCCACCGCCTCTTCCATGGAAACGGGCCGGTTATCTATCATGGCGACCGGCGCGTCTTCTTCAATGTAGTGCTCCGCAAACCAGGCTTTGCCGAGGATACAGGCGTTCTTTGACTTGGTAATCCGCTTTTCATCCATGTCCACGGTCAGGATCATGTCGTCACAGACACAACCGCAGAATGTGCAGGTAGCATTCTCTACGACTTTGACGTTTTCGCTCATTTTGGTTCTCAAGGAAACAAATCAATCATTTTAACTGATTTTTTCGACTTCAACAGGAAGATGTTTTGACAGGGGCATGCCGCTGCCGGCGGTATCGCCTTCCATCAGGCGGCTGGAAGTGGGTCCATAAGCAATGAAGATCATGCCCTCAGGCAGGTCGGTGGCTTTTTTTGAAACACAGGTAACAACGGCCTCGCCGACGTGATTTTTCAAACGCAGCTTATCACCGTCGTTGAAACCGAGGCGGACCATATCGTCCGCGTTGATTTCAACGGTAGATGTAACGTCCCGGTACTCATCACCGAGTTTTCCCTTGTTGAGGGAGGTCCCCTGCTTACTGGACCGCCCGGGTATCAATAACATGGTTTCCGGCATATTCAAGCTCCGCAAAAGCGCTGTGAGAATCAGTGGAGGATCCTCAGACGGGGTCAGAGGATACGGAAGCAGACAAGGATATATGCCGGCGCCATAATCCGTATCAGGTTCATATTTGTATCATTTTCCTGCGGAATCGTCAAATCTT
>JAPPLI010000079.1 GCA_028819495.1 Gammaproteobacteria bacterium
ATTCCCGCGCAGGCGGGAATCCAGTAAGCAAACATTCATTATAAGGAGTTTTGTTGTCCACTGGATTCCCGCCTGCGCGGGAATGACGAACGGGGGCGCAAATTGAGGAGCCACGCAATGAGCAAGATGACCGGCGCCGAAGCCATCATCAAATCAGTACGCCGATACGGAATTGACACCATCTTCGGTCTGCCGGGGGGGCAGACCTACCACCTGTTCGATGCCGTTTACAACGAAGGCGACCAGCTCAGGATTTTCAATTCCCGCCATGAGCAAGGCGTGGCGTACATGGCGTACGGCTACGCCCGTTCCACGGGCAGGGTGGGCGTTTACACTGTCGTGCCGGGGCCGGGCGTCCTGAACACCGGTTCTGCCTTGTGCACGGCCTATGCGGGGAATGAACGGGTGCTGTGCCTGGCTGGGCAGATCCCGTCACATTGGATTGGAAAGGGAGTCGGGTTCCTGCACGAGATACCGGATCAACTGGGCATCCTGCAACGCCTGACGAAATGGGCGGAGCGTATAGAAACACCGGCTGACGCCCCGCGCCTGGTCAACCAGGCTTTCCGGGAGATGAATTCGGGACGTCCGCGCCCGGTTGCCCTGGAAATGGCGCCCGACATCATGGGTATGCAGGAAGAAGTCGAACTGCTGCCCGCGTCCCCTGCCCCGGAACCTGTGCAGGCCGACCCCGACCTGGTAGAAGCAGCAGCACGCCTGCTCGGCAAAGCCGGGAGTCCGCTGATAGTATTCGGCCACGGCTGCGTGGATGCCGGCGCAGAACTGTTACAGGTGGCGAATATACTGCAGGCGCCCTGTACAACGCAGTGGGGCGGCAAGGGTATCATCGACGAGCGCCATTATCTGAGCCAGCCCTACAGCGCCGGACACCGGCTCTGGGCCAGGGCGGACGCCGTGCTGGCCGTAGGAACGAGGCTGGACATCCCGCAACTGCAATGGGGACTCGACGATGAATTGAAGGTTATCCGCATCGATATCGATGCCGCGCAGGTCGCGAACATTACCGAACCGGAAATCGGCATTGTTGCAGATGCAAAATCAGCCCTGGCGGACCTGGCTGCGGCCCTGGAGCGCCACACTGCGGCCAGACAATCACGCAAGCAGGAGTTGACCGGCCTGAAAACCGCCATGTTCGAAGAATTCGAGCGGAACGTGGGGCCGCAAATGGAAATATTAAAGGTGATCCGGGAGGAGTTGCCGGAGGACGGCTTCCTGGTGGACGAGGTTACCCAGGTCGGTTATGCCTCATGGTTCGGGTTCCCGGTGTACCGGCCCCGCCATTTCATCAGCAGCGGCTACCAGGGGAACCTGGGGTATGGCTACACGACCGCCCTCGGCGTTCAGGCAGCCAATCCCGATAAGAAAGTGGTGGCGCTGGGCGGGGACGGCGGTTTCATGTACCAGGCAACGGAAATGGCGACCGCGGTGAAATATCGCCTGAACCTGGTCAATATCGTGTTCAACAACCATTCCTACGGCAACGTGCAAAGAGCCCAGCAGGAAGAATTCGGCGGAAACGTCATCGGTTCGGATTTAAGCAACCCGGATTTCGTGCGCTTTGCGGAAAGCTTCGGCGCGCCGGGCTTGCGCGTGGCAACAGCCGAACAGTTGCGTAAAGCGCTGCGACAGGCATTCAAGGAAACCGGTCCTGTTTTGATCGAAATGCCCAGCGCCGACATGCCCAGTCCCTGGCCGTATATCCTCATGCCCCGTAACAGGGGAAAGATGGTGGGGTCAGAGTAAGAATTTCGTCAGAAATTTTACTCTGACCCCGGAATTTATGCGGGAAAGCCTGGATTGATTACCCGCTCTGCGCCTTATAGACGGATGCTTTCCTTTCCAGCCAGGCGCTGTACCGGGACAGGCTGAAGCAGAACAACCAGAAAAACAGCGCCGTGAACAGGTAGCCGGTAGCGCTGACGCCGGGGCTCAACCAGGCAGGGTCGGAAGCGGCGTTCTGCACCATCCCCAGGAGATCAAACAGACCGATAATCAACAACACGGTGGTTTCCTTGAACAAACCGATGAAGTTGCTTGTGATCTGCGGCAGAGCCACGGGGAACGCCTGGGGAAGTATGACCAGGAAAGTGCGCCGCCAGTAACCCAGCCCCAGCGCTTCGGCAGCCTCGTATTGCCCTTTCGGGATGGACTGCAGGGCGCCGCGAATGGCCTCCGCCATATAACAGGACATCAATATGGTGAGCGCGCCGAGCGCGCGCAACAGTTTGTCAATTTCTATCTCTTCCGGCATGAACAGTGGGAACATGATGATCGCAACAAACAGGACTACCAGGGCCGGCACGCTGCGCCATAACTCGATCCAGGTGGCGCAACAGACCCGCACCAAGGGTATGGAGGAACATCTGCCCAGGGCAAGCATGACGGCTATCGGCAGGGAAGTGGACAGCACGAACAGGGCGGTCACCACGGTCAGGAAAAAGCCGCCCCAGTTGCCGGTCTCAACGTAAACCAGACCGAAATTCCCACCCAGGAACAGTCCCATACCGATTAACGGACAGGCAATAACCATTAGCGGAATCAACCAGCGCTTGGCGGGAAAACGCGGGATAAGCAGCGGTACTGCCAACAGGATGATCAGGCCCAGGCCAAGGTTAATACGCCAGCGCTCCGCCTGCGGATACAGACCATACATGAACTGGTCAAAGCGCGCCCGGACAAACGGCCAGCAGGCGGCAGTCTTGTCGGGACAGTCCGCGGGGGTCGACCCGCTCCAGTAGGCGTCCAGCACCAGCCAGTTCACCAGGGGTATGCCCACCATGATTACCAGGGCGGCGCAGGCCAGGGTCAGCACGGTATTCAAAGGCGATGAAAACAGGTTGTTACGCAGCCAGTTCATGTCACCACCGTCAGGGCGATCTTCCTGTTATACCAGTTCAGGAACAGGGCTATACACAGGGAGATGAATACATATACCGCCATGGTAATCGCCATGATGAAGACCGGTTGCCCCACCAGGTTGTTGACCGTCCCCACAAATACCGAGACAACCTCGGGGTAGGCAATGGCTGCGGCCAGCGACGTGCTTTTGAACAGGTTCAGGTAAACCGTGGTCAGCGGCGGGATAATGACGCGTAACGCCTGGGGGAACAACACCAGCCTGATGGTGAGGTAACGGGGCAGACCCAGGGAATCGGCCGCTTCGGTCTGGCCCCGCGGCAGCGAGGTAAAGCCGGAACGGACAATCTCACCGATATAGGTCGCGTTATACATGGACAGGCCCACTACCAGGGAAAGGAACTCGGGCATCATCACTATTCCGCCGCGGTAACCGAAACGGGTTTCCCGGGGAACCTCGAACTGCGCGCCGGCGAGCAACACGATGGCGCCGGCAATGCCCGCCAGTACCAGGAGGTTCCAGGATGCGAGCGGATTGGCGCCGGCGCCGTCCGGCCGGACCCTAGTGGGCGCCGCGGCCCGCCGTTCCTGTCTGCGCAGGAAATACACCATGGCCCAGGCAGCCAGTAATGCCGCCACTATCCATGACCAACCCTGCTCGAAACTGACCGCAGGTACAAACAGTCCGCGATTATTGAGGAAGATACAATTGAAGAGTTCAATGCTCTCATCACTGCGCGGCAGCGTGCGCAGCACGACGAAATACCAGAAGAATATTTGCAACAGGGAGGGAATATTACGGAATATTTCGATATAAGCAGTAGCCAGACGGGATACCAGCCAGTTCCCGGAGAGGCGAGCAATACCGATGATCAGTCCCAGGATGCTGGCACAGATGATGGAGACCGTTGCCAGCAGCAGGGTATTGAGCAGGGCGACGACAAGGGCGCGGGCTATTGTGGAATTGGCGTCATAAGGAATCAGCGTCTGCCCGATCTCGAAACCTGCCCGTTTCCACAGGAAATCAATACTGGAATCCACCCCGAGACGCGCCAGGTTCTGCTGCGTGGTCACTGCGATAAGGTAGACCACGGCAGCAATGATGATTAACAGTATGACCTGGTAAACAATATCCCGATTGACCATGCCGGCGCCTGTCTGCTGATGCCTGCCCCTGTTACCTGAACGGCAATGCCGAATGCAGGCCGCCGTCTTTCCAGCTTGCATTCAACCCCCTCTTCAGGCCCAGCGGGGCAAAGTTTCTTTCCCACATATCATTGTAGTTACCCACATGTTTGATGATGTGGTAGGCCCAGTCGTCGGACAGGCCCAGTTTCTCCCCGAACCCGCCGTGCACTCCGAGCAGGCGTTGGACTTCCGCATTCCGGGAATTTTCCCGAACGGCATCCACATTGTCCTGGTTAATACCAAGTTCCTCGGCGGCAAAGCGGACGTTGAACGACCACAGCGCAATATCGCGCCAGCGCGGATCATCCTGGCGCACCAGTGCGGCGAAAGGCTCTTTTGAGATGACCTCATCCAGGATCAGGTGATCGTCCCGGTCCGGCCAGTTGGCTATGCGGCCCGCCGTAGAGAGACGCTCATTGGTGAACGCATCGCAACGGTCTGCATAATAGGCCTGCAAGCCTTTGTCAATGTCCGCAAAGGTAACCGGGGTATAAGCCATCCCGTTTACGGTAAAGTAGTCCGCGATGTTCTGCTCCAGTGTGGTGCCCTGGGCAATGCAGATGGTCGCTCCATCCAGGTCTCTTACCGATTTCACCCCGGCATCCTTGCGCACCACAAATCCCTGCCCGGCATACAGGTAGACCCCGGTGTAATCAAGGCCCAGGGAGACGTCCCGGATAAAGGACCAGGTGGCGCCGTCCGGGAAAATATCAATCCCGCCGGACTGCAACAGGGTGAACACGGTGTGCGGCGTTACCGGAACATACTCGATCCTGATAGCACCGAACACCGCGGCTGAAATGGTCTTGCAATGATCGATATCGAACCCGACCCTCTGTCCCGAATCATTGACGCTGCTGAAGCCCGGACTGCTTTCAACAATGCCGCAACGCAGTTTCCCCCGTTCCCTCACCTGTTCCAGTGTATCGGCGCCTGCCACCTGGCAGCCGGCGAAAACCAGGAACACTATCCCTGACAAATATGCTGATTTGGTACCGGTCATGCCCATGGTTTTGGTTTCCGGACAGGATGTAAGATGATATTACGGAAGCTCTGAACAAGTCCATCCTGGACTTGCCAGAGCACGCAAAACAAAAATGCGATTTTTGTTTTGCTCACAAAATCAATGCCTTACATTCATTGATTTTGACGATACATCCCTGTATCGTAGGAACCTCTGAGACTTAATCAGAGGTTCCTTACCAAAAAGCGCCGATAAGAACGGGGAATTGAACATGGCAAATCGCTTACACGTAGTCGATCAGAGACTCGAACACATCCCCCACGAAAAAGAGGGGTTGAGGTTATGGTTGCGCATAGTGTCGTGCACGCAGATGGTCGAACAGGAAATCCGCGCCATGTTGCGGGAAAAATTCGATATGACCCTGCCCCGCTTTGAAGTCCTGTCGGCCCTGGATCGGGTCGCGGACGGCCTGACCATGGGCGAACTGTCACACTGGCTGATGGTGTCCAAGGGAAACGTTACCGGAATAGCCGAAAGATTATCCGAAGACGGCTTTATCCGGCGCGAACCCACGCCTACGGACCGGCGCTCCTTCGTGGTGACCCTGACCGAGAAAGGGCGCAAGACATACAAGGAAATGGAGTTGGAATACGAGAGCCTGCTGGACAAGTTGTTCAATGACATGACACTCGATGACAGTGACATGTTCACCGGCCTGCTGGCAAAGGTAAAGGAATCCGTCGAGGAACTCAGGGGGCAGGATTAGTCCGGGCGGCGTAGGCCTGCGCCTGTTCCGGCGTCGCCTCCTGCTGGTGCCTGTCTTTCCATTCCCCGTAGGGCATGCCGTAGATGATTTCACGGGCCTGCTCATAGTCCAGCTTTTCGCCCCGTTCTTCAGCGGCTGCCCGGTACCATTTCGACAGGCAGTTCCGGCAGAAGCCGGCCAGGTTCATCAGGTCTATGTTCTGCACCTCCGTGTGTTCCCGCAGGTACTCGACCAGGTGCCGGAA
>JAPPLI010000186.1 GCA_028819495.1 Gammaproteobacteria bacterium
CCCTTGAGCGCTATCTCGATGGCGGTGAGGGGATTGTAGCCTTGCCGCGTCATGGACTGCAAGTAGCTGGAGATACGGCACCAGGCGTCGGCACAGGTGGCGGTGCGGAAGCAGCCTGAGACTTTCTGTTTGACCTTGGCCATGCGGATATCGCGCTCGGCGCGGTGGTTGGTGAACGGCACGTCGGGGTCGCGGGCGAAGCGCAGCACCTCGGTTTCGTACTTGACCAGGGCGTCATGGAGGTTCCGGGCATCGCACTGGGCCACCCGGCCGCGCCGGCCGGTGAGGCGCTTGGCCGGTTTGGGGAGTTCCCGTTTGGCTTGTGTCAGGAGAGTACGGTAGCGGGTGCGGACCGCTTTGTAGTCGGTTTCGCTGAGCGCCTTGTTCGGGTGTTTGCGCACGGTGCGGCAGGTGGTGAGCAGGAGGTGGCCCATCCGTCTGGCCCAGGCGTGGCCGTGGGCGTCCTCGATGAAGGCGAGGTTGCGCAGCAGGTGGCTGCCGCACAGGGCGTGCTCGCAGTGCTCAAAGGCGAAGTAGCTGGCCCAGCGGTCATGCACCAGCACCCCGCCGTAGCGGGGCACGATATCGATGTCCCGCAGGGCCTCGGTCCCCCGTTTGCGGTGGCAGCGTTTGAGGACCAGGTTCCCGGCGCTGACGCTGTGCAGCCAGTGTTGTTGGCGGTCGATGCGCAGGGAGGTTTCGTCCGCGTGCAGCACGGGCTCGCTGAGCAGGCGTTCGATGGCAGCCGTCTCCCAGTCGGCGAGGGCCTCGTGCAGGCGCGCCAGCCACTTGCGCACCCCTCTCTTAAACCGCTCCAGCGCCACCCCCTCGTCCCGGGCAAACTGACGAATAGCCTTGACAAACGCCCGGGACATGGGCGCCATCAGGGTCGTGGACGCCACCTGCGCACCCCGGTGCTGCTTGAAAAAAGACACCACCCCGCCCCCGGTCTGCAACCGGGGCTGATAGGCATTGAGATACAGCCGGTCAATGCACTCGAGGTCCAGCGTCACGTGGTCTTGTAGCAGATGTCCTGCGGTTTGCGTTATCATACTCTCAGTTCCGGTTGCCATGGGGCGCAAGCCCTACCCACCGCCTGCGCGGTTATCACCGCAGTCTAACCGACTTCGGAGGCCAGCCGGAGCCCTTTTCATGTCTCGTCGGTATGAGGCGAAGCTTCGCTGGATAATGGGCTGCAAGGTCTTCTTACGAACATTCGGCACTACTTTCGTTATAACATCGCCGTCCAGCGTGTTGTCGCCGTTAACCTCTGCCATCCACGTGCGAATTTCATGTGCCATGCGCCAGGCTGTCTTGTACGTTACGTCAAGCTGCCTTTCCAGTTCCTTCGCAGCGACTCCGCGTCTGGACATGCTGAACAGGTGCATGGTGATAAACCACTTCTGTAAGGAAGTCCGGGAGCGGTGCATCGGTGTCCCGACACAAGGGAAAAGCTGAAACTTGCAATGCTGTCAGACATAGGCCCGCTCGCGGGTCATGCGATAAAATTTGCCGTGCTCATGACACTTCGGGCAGTCAAGCTCCGTAGCGGCTCTGAACATGGCAATATCAGGTTGAAAGAGTACCGGGGACAGAATTAATTCTGTCCCCTGAAATTGCCCGTTTCACCAGTGTAACTGCGCTGTTTCCAGCCGGCGCCGGCGCCGGTCCAGTGACGCCAGGCGGAACTCCAGGTCATCAGCAGGTACAGCGCGCCAGCAAGCGGGAACGCTGCGCACCAGGCCGGGTTCAGGCCGTAGTAGCGCAGTGTGGGCAAGTAGCCGGCGGCCATCAGCAGTATGCCGGCAAGAGCCGTGAGGCGAACGGAGGGGTCGGCGCTGAACAGCCCTGCCGGCGGCAGCACGAAGCCGGCCGTGAGCAGGGCGGTGCAAAGGGCCAGCAGGATGAATGAGTGGCGCAACTGAGTGTACGCGGTCCTGGCAATGGTGTTCCAGATGCCGGCCAGCGCGTCATGACTGCGCTGGCTCTGCGCTGAGTGCGACAGGCCGATCCAGGTGGCCAGGCCGGCATTCCTGAAGCGGCGGGCCAGCGCGCAGTCGTCGATCAGCTTGTCTTTTATGGCTTCGAATCCACCGGCCCGCGCCAGTGAATCCGTGCGCAGCAGGACGCAGCCGCCGGCCGCTGCCGCGACCGCGCCAGAGCCGCTATTGGAAAGATGAAACGGATACAGCAGCTTGAAAAAATAAACGAAGGCCGGCATCAGCAGTTTTTCCCAGAAGGATTCCACGCGCATGAACGCGAGCAACGACACCAGGTGCAGGTCATGTTCCTGCATCCTGGCCTTGAGCGCGGCAATGGTTCCCGGTTCCAGGCGGATATCGGCATCCAGCAGCAGGATGGTTTCCGTCTGTACGAACGGCAGCCCCTGGTGCAGCGCCCATAGTTTGCCGCTCCAGCCGGGTTCCAGGGCGCGGCCGTTGACGATGGTCAGGTTCTTGAGCTTCAGGCGTTCCGCTTCGGCCACGGTGGCATCTTCGGAGCGGTCGTTCACCAGGACGATTCCCAGGCCCCGGCCCTGGGAGGCCAAGGATCTGAGGGTGCCGGCGATGACCCCGGCCTCATTGCGCGCCGGGACCAGCACGGTAACGCCGGACAGGTCCGCGTTGCCGCCGCCGCTGTCCGCTTGCAGTGTCTCCCGGTTGCGCCAGGGTTGCCAGGGGAGCGCCAGGATAACGGCCCAGAGGATGACTCCCGGTAATACGAGCCAGACTGAAGCTGTCAAGCGACCCGCTTGTCCTGTTTGTCGCTGCGGAAGACGACCGGCGCCGGTTTGATTTCAGACACCAGACTGGGTTTTGACAGTGCATCATCCTCAACATAGAGGACGGGCAGTTCCGGGGTCATGTCCCCGGTTGTGCGGGGACCGAGCAGGGCCGCTTTCAGCGCCTGCCACGGACGTTTGATCGCATCCTCCACTGCGGACGCTTCATAACCGCTGTGTACCATGCAGTTGGCGCATTTGGGATTGATGCCGTTGCCGTACCTGTGCCATTCCGTTTCCTCCATGAGGGCCTCGAAGCTCGGCGCGTAACCCTCGCCGACCAGCAGGTAGCAGGGTTTCTGCCAGCCGAAAACGTTCCGGGTGGGATTGCCCCAGGGGGTGCACTGGTATTGCTGGTTGCCCGCCAGGAAATCCAGGTACAGGGACGACTGGTTGAAACGCCACCTTTTCCCTGTTCCCAGCTTGAAGATGTCCCTGAACAGTTGCTTGCTTTCCTTGCGTTTCAGGAATACGTCCTGGCGCGGCGCACGTTCGTAGCTGTAGCCGGGGCTTATGGTGACACCCTCGACGCCCAGTTCCATGGCCATGTCCATGAATTCAGCCACTTCCGCGGCTTTTTCACCCTGGAACAGCGTGCAGTTGATGGTCACCCGGAAACCTTTGTTCCTGGCCTGTTCAATGACCGAGATACACTTGTCGAAGACACCGGGGCGGCACACGGAAGCGTCATGGCGGTCGCGGTTGCCGTCCAGGTGGATGGAAAACGTCAGGTAGGGCGAAGGCGAATAATCAGCCATGCGCCGCTCAAGCAGCAGGGCGTTGGTGCACAGGTAAACATATTTCTTTTTGGCGATGAAGCCGCGCACTATTTCCGGCATATCCTGGTGGATCAACGGTTCCCCGCCGGCGATGGACACGACCGGGGCGCCGCATTCATCGATAGCCTGCATGCATTCCTCAACGCTGAGGCGCTTGTCCAGTATCTCCTCGGGGTAATCGATCTTGCCGCAACCGGAGCAGGCCAGGTTGCAACGGAACAGGGGTTCCAGCATCAGCACCAGGGGGATGCGCTGTTCGCCGCGCAGCTTTTTCCCCAGGATGTACTTTGAGATACGGAGTTGTTGAGTTAACGGTACGGCCATCAGCAGCCTTCAAGTTTCAGATATTCATTAAAAACAGAGCGTTTCAGCAGGCTGAAACGCTTTTAACGTTCCAGAATATATGATAAAGCGGTAAATGTACAGCTTCATTATAATGTAATGTCCCTACTGGACAGGTGTTTCACTGGATGCCGGGTCAAGCCCGGCATGACGGGGCAGGGGGCGCCGCAGGATTTACGGGGTCAGAGTAAAAATTCTCACTCTCAGGGGTCAGAGTAAAAATTTTCACTCTCAGGGGTCAGAGTAAGAAATTCGAAGAATTTTTACTCTGACCCCATATTTCAGGTGGTTGCAACACGGCGGGATTCTGCTTACAGTGATCAATTTGAAATAACGGATGTTGAGAACGTTACATGTCAGAACAGATCGAGACGCCGATATTGGACGGAATTGATTCCCCCGCGGACTTGAGGCGCCTGCCTGAAGATCAACTGGAGCCGCTGGCCCGGGAGATGCGCGCCTTCCTGCTGCATTGGGCGAGCAGTAACGCTGGCCATTTTGCCGCCAGCCTGGGCGCGGTGGAACTGACCATTGCCCTGCATTATATCTACGATACGCCGGAGGACCGGCTGGTCTGGGACGTCGGCCACCAGGCTTACGGGCACAAGATCCTCACCGGGCGCCGCGACCGGTTGCATACCATCAGGAAACACGCCGGGCTGGCGCCTTTTCCGAAGCGGGACGAGAGCCCGTATGATACTTTCGGCGTAGGCCATTCCAGCACCTCCATCAGCGGCGCGCTGGGCATGGCCATAGCGGCCCGCAATACCGGCAGCAAGCGCAAATGCGTCGCCATCATAGGCGACGGCGGGCTGACCGCGGGCCTGGCCTTCGAGGCCCTGAACCATGCCGGCGACACCGGGGCGGACCTGCTGGTGATCCTGAACGACAACAACATGTCGATATCGCCCAACGTCGGCGCCCTGGCGAACCGCTTCGCCCAGTTGCTGTCCGGGAAGTTGTACACCACGGTGCGGGAGCGGGGCAGGCAGGTCCTGTCCAAGGTGCCGGGGGCGCTGGAGATATCGAAGCGCGCCGAAGAACACCTCAAGGGCATGATAGTGCCGGGCGTGCTGTTCGAGGAGTTCGGTTTTAACTACATCGGTCCCGTGGACGGCCATCACCTGCCCACCCTGCTGGCGACCATCCGCAATATCAGCCAGTTGGAGGGGCCGCAGTTCCTGCATATCATCACCCGCAAGGGCAAGGGCTATGGTCCGGCCGAGGAAGACCCGGTGAAATGGCATGCGGTGAGCAAACCGTTCGACCCGGAGACGGGCAAGGCGGCAGCTCCGAAATCGGCGCAGCCTGCGAAACCGACCTACAGCCAGGTATTCAGCGACTGGGTATGCGATATGGCGGCGCGGGATGAGCGCCTGGTGGCGGTGACCCCGGCCATGCGCGAAGGATCCGGGCTGGTGCGCTTCGAACAGGAATACCCGGACCGGTATTTTGACGTGGCCATTGCCGAACAGCACAGCGTTGCCGTTGCCGCGGGCATGGCCTGCGACGGCCTGAAGCCGGTGGTGGCGATCTATTCTACTTTCCTGCAACGGGCTTACGACCAGGTGGTGCATGACGTGGTGAACCAGAAGTTGCCGGTGTTGTTCGCGATAGACCGGGCCGGGGTGGTCGGCGCCGACGGGCCCACCCATAACGGTTCCTATGATTTCTGTTACCTGCGCTGCCTCCCGCACATGGTGGTGATGGCGCCGGCAGATGAGAACGAATGCCGCCAGATGCTTTACACGGGCTTTTTACTGGACCAGCCGGCGGCGGTGCGTTATCCACGGGGCGCCGGCCCCGGCGCGGCAGTCGAAAAGGAGATGACGGCGCTGCCGCTGGGAAAGGGGGAGGTGCGCCGGCAGGGCGAAAAAGTTGCCATCCTTGCTTTCGGCAGTGTATTGAAGACGGCGCTGGAAGCGGGCGAGGAAC
The DNA here is from genome assembly GCA_028819495.1 of Gammaproteobacteria bacterium. GTDB lineage: Bacteria > Pseudomonadota > Gammaproteobacteria > Eutrophobiales > Eutrophobiaceae > JAAXHV01. The sequence continues at coordinate 5,839 of JAPPLI010000186.1, forward strand.
TGGGCGCGACGGTTGCCAACATGCGTTTCGTGAAACCGCTGGACGAGGACCTGGTCGCCCGTCTGGCCGCGTCCCATGACTTGCTGGTTACTGTTGAGGAAAACGTGGTACAGGGTGGGGCCGGCAGCGCGGTGAATGAATGTCTCGCCGCCCTGGGCATTGACCG
>JAPPLI010000158.1 GCA_028819495.1 Gammaproteobacteria bacterium
GCGCAACTTGCCGGTAAATTCAGGTAGAATTAGCGGGGAGGGGGCGAGTAGTTACTATTTTCTTTATATCTTGTTCTCGGATAAATCTGATTTATATGTTGAAGCAGCTTTCCTTCTCTTAGACGTTAAGACAAAAAATGAAGCTTTGAAGTTCCTGGGAATCAGTATGGGCGGCCTTCTTGTTGGCTTGCAGGCTTTCATTTCATACAGGCGGGCTAAAGCTATGGAAGATACAGTGGAAAACACCGAAAAGGGGATGCGGCAGGAGCGTTTGAAAAATGCTATTGAGCACCTCGGGCATGAATCGGCATCGATTCGCTTGGGCGGCGCTTACGAACTCTTCCACTTGGCACAAGATACCAAGGAGTTGCGCCAGACGGTATTGGATATTCTCTGTTCACACATCCGCCGTACTACAAGTGAAGACGAGTATAGGGATAATCACAAGTCCGAACCATCTGAGGAAATTCAAATCCTGTTGAACTTGCTGTTTGTGCAGGAGCATGAGATTTTTGAAGACTGTCACATCAATTTACAGGGAAGCTGGTTGAATGGAGCAGAACTAAGTAAGGCGCGTTTAGAAAAGGCAGTTCTAAATAGCTCCTACTTACAGGCAGCCATACTAAACAAAGCGCAGTTAAAGGGAGTATGGCTTAACGAAGCGCAGTTACAGGGAGCAAGCTTAGTCCAGGCAAGACTACAAACAGCTAATCTCAACAGGACGCGATTTCAAAAGGCTGATCTTACCGATGCTTATCTACAAGAATCCATCCTTAATGGAGCACTATTAACCGGAGCAAATCTGGCAGGCGCTCATTTACAAGAGACGGGCCTAAACGGAACCAATCTGCAAGGAGCTTATCTCGTTGCAACGGAGATGCAAATGGCGAGTCTTGCTGGAGCTAGCTTGCAGGACGCCTTTCTTCAAGGGACTAAAATGCAGGGAGTGAACTTGTGGGATACACAAATTCAGGGAGCCTGCTTTCGATCAGTCCAATTACATGGGGCCGAATTTAGTTCGTTACAAAATTTCCAGAGTGATAATGAAAACCTTCGCCAGGAAATCAACCCAGAACCTGCATATCTCCAAGGAGTTCGCTACCATGATGATGGAATAACAGGCGATTTCGCGCAACGAATGAGGGATGGAGTTGGTAAAGAGAACGATTTTTCCGGTGTGATCTTCGCTGGAGGAGTAAGTCGCAAATATATAAACTCAATAGTCAACGGCTTATCTGATTCAGGAGCAAAAAAATTACGAGAACTATTGGAGCCGCATATTGACCAGCCTGTTAGTCATGAACTGCCAAAAGACAGTGGCGCTATCACTGAGCCCTATACTGAAGAAAAAGCCGAACAATGGATCGCCAATTATGAGAAAGCCATGTCGGAAGTCTCGAAGGAGGGCGATAGCTGATGCCGACATTGCACTGGCTGACGCGGGATAAAGATATTCGGGCCGCGGCAAGTGTGCCTTATCGGTTGTTAGGAGAAGCGTCCGAGTTTTCGGCAGGTAATATGGATGCGGGTAATATGCTTATTCAGGGCGATAACCTGGAAGCATTGAAGGCGTTGTTGCCATTCTACGCCGGGCAGGTCAAGTGCATTTACATTGACCCCCCATACAATACCCGTTCGGCCTTTGAGCATTACGACGACAACCTGGAGCATACCCAATGGCTGGCTCTGATGTGGCCACGCCTGGAACTCATGCGCGAATTGTTAACGGATAATGGATCAATCTGGGTATCTATAGATGACAATGAGGCACATTATCTCAAAGTGATCATGGACGAAATATTAGGACGATCAAGCTTCATTGATACTGTAATCTGGCGCAAGAACTATTCTCCAAAATCGAGCGCACGGCATTTCTCATCAGACCACGACTACATCTTAGTCTTTGCAAAAAATGCAAATAGTTTCCGCCCAAATTTATTGCCAAGGACAGAAAAACAGGATAAGGCTTATAGAAACCCTGATAATGATCCTCGCGGCCCCTGGAAGACAAGCGATCTCTCAGCGCGTAACCCATACAGCCTTGGCAAGTATTCAATCACGACCCCCAGCGGCAGAGTAATTAAAGGGCCTCCGGGCGGCAATTATTGGCGAGTATCAGAGGATTCCTTTTGGAAACTGGATGCAGATAAACGAATTTGGTGGGGAAAGAATGGAGATGCTATACCTCAAATCAAAAGATTTCTGTCAGAAGTAAAACAAGGATTAACACCTCAGACCATTTGGTCTTATGAAGATGTTGGTCACACACAGGATTCAAAAAAAGAAATACTTGCTCTTTTCGAAGGTGATGTTTTTTTGACCCCCAAACCAGAACGCCTTATCCAACGCATTCTCCACATCGCCACCAATCCGGACGACATCGTCCTCGACTCCTTCCTCGGTTCCGGCACCACGGCAGCCGTTGCTCACAAAATGGGCCGCCGTTACATCGGCATCGAAATGGGGGAACACGCCGTTACTCACTGCCGGCCTCGCCTGCAGAAAGTGATTGATGGTGAGCAAGGTGGTATTTCAAAGTCAGTGAATTGGCAGGGCGGCAGCGGTTTCCGGTTCTATCGCCTCGGACCAACCGTGTTCGACGAAGCAGGCCAGATCAGGCGGGACATCGATTTCAAGGTACTGGCTGCCCATGTATGGTTCAGCGAGACAAAGCGCCCATGGAATGGGAATGGCGATTCGCCTTTGCTGGGATTACACGATGGTCATGCTTATGCCCTGCTGTATAACGGTATTTTGGGCGACAAGAGACCAGCTGGAGGCAATGTGCTCATACGCGCTACACTGGACCGGATTCGACAAGAGATTGTTCGATCGAATACTGGCTTCGATGGCAAGTTGACGATCTACGGCGAACAGTCACGCCTCACGCAGACGACGCTTGATCGTGAAAATATAGTCTTCAAGCAAATGCCATATGACCTGAAGGCGCAGACCTGAGCGCTGTCCGAATGCAACTGAAACAGTACCAGACGGACACGCTGGCTATCCTGCGGCGTTTCTTTGAGGAAGCCCGTATCGCCGGACCGAAGGCTGCCTATGAAATGCTTGTCGACGAACCGGATCAAGCGTCCAGGCTGGGTCGCTATGCCGGCAAATACGTGCCGCTGAAGGAACTACCGGAAGTGCCTTATGTTTGCCTGCGGTTGCCCACGGGAGGAGGTAAGACCTTGCTGGCGGCTCACTCAGTTTCCGTTGCCCGCGATGCCTGGATTGAAAAAGACTACCCGCTGGTTCTCTGGCTTGTTCCCTCAAACACCGTCCGGCGCCAGACCGTTGAAACATTGAAGAACACCAGCCATCCCTACCGGCAAGCCCTCAATGAAACCTTTGCCGGACGTGTGCGGGTGTTTGACATCGCTGATTTTACGCAGGTTCGGCCACACGACCTGCGTGATAATTGCTGTATTGTTGTGGGAACAATTCAAACTCTTCGTGTCTCAAATACGGACGGCCGCAAGGTATATGCCCATAATGAAGAACTGGAACCCCATTTCTCCGCGATGTCCGGACGTGGAGCATGGCTGGAAACATTTGCAGATGGCACCGCCAAGTTCTCTTTTGCCAACCTGATGCACCTGCATCAACCCCTGATGATCGTGGATGAGGCGCATAACGCGGTGACCGGCTTGACGCGCGAAATGCAGCAGCGTGTCAATCCTGCCGCAATTATAGAATTCAGCGCCACGCCCAGGTCCAAATCCAACATTCTTTACAGTGTCAGCGCGCTGGAACTTAAACGCGAGCAGATGATCAAGCTGCCGATCATTCTGTCCGAGCATGATAGCTGGCAGAATGCAGTGAACGGCGCAATCGCCGCCCGTTCTTCCCTGGCTGAGGAAGCATTGAACGACCCCGGCCACATCCGGCCGATTGTCCTGTTTCAGGCACAGCCGAAAAACCGGGAAGTCACGGTCAAAGTCTTGAAGGACTATTTGCTTGAGGATGGACGTATCCCGGAAGAGAAGATAGTAGTTGCCACCGGTGAGCAACGGGAACTGGACGGTGTCGACCTGTTTGATCGCCATTGCCCGGTTGAGTACGTCATCACTATCGAGGCGTTAAAGGAAGGCTGGGACTGTTCCTTTGCCTATATCTTTTGTTCCGTGTCCCGCGTGCGCAGTGCAGTGGACGTGGAACAACTCCTCGGTCGGGTACTGCGGATGCCTCACGCAGAGAGACGAAAAGCCAAGGAGTTGAACCAGGCTTATGCCTTTCTTTCGGAAGCAGACTTTGGCGAGGCCGCCCGTACGCTGGTCGATAAACTTATCGCAATGGGTTTTGAAGAAGACGAAGCCAATGAAAATATAGAGTATGTGCAGCCAGGATTTGAATTTGGCGAGGGGGCCGAATTCCCGGAGGTGGAGGAGACGCCTGAATTGGCGTTCAAGTACAACCTGGCCGCTACGCCTGAAACGTGGTCGGCTTTGCAGGATGCAGAACAGCATGGCGTGACCGTGCGTGAGGCCGGCACCGACCGGATTGAGATTGAGGTTAACAGTCCGATAGATACGGAGTTGGAGCAGATGATCTATGCTGCCGTTCCCGCGCCAGAACGCTCCGGGGTCGCCGAAGCGATTAAGTCCTATCAAGAGCAGGTACAACGCCGGTGGTCGCCGGCCAGGCGTGGTGAAGTATTCAATGTTCCGGGACTCAGCACGGAAATCCAGGGTGAGTTGAAGTTTGCGGATACTGATAGGCTCATGGAATTCCACGATTGGTCATTAACGGATCATCCGGCCAGGTTGGAAGAGAATGAATTTGCCATCCGTGAGACCGCCCGCAGTTTCGAGATTGATCTTGACGGCAAGCGTGTCACCTACAAATTCGCCAACGAGCGAGAACAGTTGAGTCTGGATGTAGATGTGGAAGGCTGGACGCAAGATGGGCTGGTCCTCTGGCTCGACGGTCAGGTGCGTCACCCGGATATCAGCCAGTCCGATTTGATCAGGTGGTTATCTAACCTGACCTCCTATTTGATGAATGTCCGTAAATTGCATATCAGTGCACTGATGCGATGTAAATTCATTCTGGCCCGGCGGATACGCGACAAAATTGATAATATCAGGCGGCAGGAACGTAACAAGATTTATCAGAAACACCTGTTTGATCCCGGCGCAAAAGTGGAGGTTTCTTTCAATCACTTTTTTGCGTTTCGGCATGACATGTACCGGGGCCACCGTCTCTATCGAGGACAGTGGAAGCCGGCAAGACATTTCCTGGGACCGGATCAGGTTCCGGCCTTTGATTGCGTACCAGGAGGCGAGGAGGAACAGTGCGCTCAGGTTATTGATAGCATGACGGCAGTGAAATTCTGGCTTCGTAATGTGGCGCGTGATCCTGCCTCGTTTTGGCTACCCACCGTAGCGGGCAAGTTCTACCCGGATTTCGTTGCGCAGTTGGAAGACGAACGCCTGCTTGTCGTTGAGTACAAGGGCGCGCATCTTGCCAAAGGACCGGATACTGCTGAGAAACAGGCAATCGGTAAACTGTGGCAGCGCAAAAGTAACGGCAAAGGTATATTTGTTGTGGTTGAAAAAAGCGTCAGTGGCCGGGATATGCGGCAACAGTTGTCAGACTCTATAAAACAGTAAATATACCTGACCATAAGTATCGTACAACAGGAAACCAACAACCCCTACAGTGATTGCGGAGAACCCCCGCTGACCGGGACAGCAGCGCCGGTCATGTAACTGGACAGGTCGCTCAACAGGAAGGCCACTACCTCCGCCACTTCTTCGGGACGGCCCCATCTGCCCAGGGCGACAGCCCCGGCAATCGCTTCATGGGCCTGTTCTGTGGTGGTTCCGGCCTGTCCCGCAAAATAGGCGGGCATTTTCGAGCCCATATCCGTATCAATCGCTCCCGGGCAGACCAGATTTACCCGGATATTATCAGCGCCGACTTCCAGCGCCACCGATTTGCTCAAACCGA
>JAPPLI010000056.1 GCA_028819495.1 Gammaproteobacteria bacterium
CGCCACACCTTGCGCACGATCCAACGCGCGTTCCGTGAAGCAATGCTGACCTTGCCGGCGGAAGAATACGATTGGTTTGACATCCAGGTACGCCAACGGGCGGCGCGGGGCAGCGCCGGGGCCACCATAGAAGATCAGGGGGAGATTAAGGAAGAAGGCGCAAGCGCCGTGCCCGTAACGGAAGCTGAGGACGGGCCGGACACCTCACAGAAACAGTTTTTTGAATACGCCGGTCCCTTGCACAGTGTGCGTATCCTGCCCGCTTCCTGTGTCCTGGCGGTCGGCGCGTCACGCAAGTTTTACGCCCTGGCGCGGGACCGCAGCGGCAAGACGATCCTCGATGACCTGGCGTTCAACTGGCGCGTAGCGGAAGGAGAAGGTTCGCTGGAAGACCCGGAAACCGAGTTTGCTATCTATAAGGCGCCCGAAGAGCCGGGCCTGGCGCGTATCGAAGTGACTGCGACACAAAACGAATTTTTATGCACGGCAGAAGCGCTGATTACCGTTACCGATTCGCTGCTCCCCGACAACAAGGAACGTACAAACCCGCGCCAGGGCTTGCCGGGCTACACCTTCGAACACGCGCCGGGACAACTCTGGCGCTCTCGTTACGATGCAAGTCAGAACCTAATTGTCGTCAATAGCGGCCATCGTGACTTCATTTTCGCTTCAAGGAAGACCAAGGCGCTCAAACTGCGCTACATCACCCGCCTGTTCGCCAAGGAAATGATCAACCGGAATTTCCCGGGCCTGCCCCGCGAACAACTGCTGGAACGTCTGATTGAGCTTTTGCTGTATACGGAGGAGTATTTGCGTTGATGAGGTTTACTTGTACGTGTCTGATAACGTATCAATTTTCAGTTCCGTATGGCGCCCAATAACATCAAAATCCTCGTCGTTATGAAGGACGGGTACGCCTGAGCGGATAGCGACAGCACTTATCAAACAATCGATCAACTTGCGAACTGTGTTTCCTTTCCGACGGCATTGGCGATAAAGTACAGCGGCATTGTCGTAGTCTGCCGGTATCGTTGAAAGCACAACAGCTCGCGCCAGAAGCTGTTGCAAGCTGCGTAAGTGTCGTTCATCTCGCGCCCCGGCAAGAACTTCCATCCGGACTGCATCGCAAATTGCAATCTCGCCTTCAAGCAGCGCTTCAACACGATTACAGACTGCAGAACCTGTGTCCCGAAGAAATTCGATCCACGCGGACGTATCGATCAGTATCACGTCAGACGGCTGGCTCGCATCTCGTCAAGGTCCCCTTCCCAACCTGACCCGCGCATGCGTCGCGCTTCTTCAATGTTCAGGGGTTCAGCGGCAAGGGTGCGCAACGCAAGGTTGACCGCCTCACGTTTCGTCGCCAGCCGGTAACGGCGCATTATCTCCGCGCAGGCTTGATCATCGATATTTATGTTGGTGCGTGACATACACCTAGCGTACACCAATGTCTGGCAACAGTCAAAGAAGAAGAGTATCCGGCATACCGGCGGGAATTATCTTCCCACAAGCTCCATAATTAATAAGCCTCTATCAGGATGGGCTGGCGGCGCATCCGTTTATTTTCCCTGCGAGCATCATACCTGTCCCAGTAGCAGGCAACACATCGTTGATTGCCGCACCTCCCCAGCGGAGTATTTTTCCGAAAGAGGCCCAGCTTTTCGTAACAATGACAGTCTTCGTAGGAAGTCCCAGTCCAGCCATGAACCCATTTTTCCAGTTTCAGGCGGCGGTTCATGATCGCGATTTCTTTATGCCAACGTTTCATGCCTCAATATTAGCACAAACAAAAACCCCGACGAATGGCCGGGGGGGCGGATATCCGCAACGATTTCAAGATAGACGCCCTCTGACAGCTATTTTCTTCCTTCGTTCGTATTACACCTGATTTTTAGTTTACTGGGGATTACCCATTGTATTGAAGTATGTCGCCCTGCCGGTACGCGGGTGGAAGTAGTTCTGTTTCTTCCGGCTGGCAAACTCTCAGATTCAACTCTTGCAGTTTATCGCTTTTGTTGAGGATATTTCCATCTGTAGTCAGGTTTCCGGTATATTCCGGATAGCTGCCGACGAAACTATCAATCCAGTCTTCATCAAAATCCGGCGCGGGTCTGAAATCTGCAACCTGGATTGATGCAACTTGTCCTTTTGCTCGATCTTCTGATACTTCACCTTCAACAAAAATCACTGCATTCGGCTCAAGTAGTGTTTCGACTGCCGCCTTATACATGTCCGGCGTAAAGAAACAGTCAACCAAAGTCCTGGTTGAAAGTTCTCTTATAACCAGCTTCGGGGATGCGCTTTCCTTGTAAAACGCATGAACAATGCCTTGAATCTCCCCGTAATAGGCTACAACCTGCGGGGTATCTTCAATTACTCTCATGGCGGTTTCTTTAGTCAATTCGAACCAATCCTCAGGTTCCTCATCCTGGTTTCCGTAAAGGCCAAATAAAACTTTCTCATCCGCATCAAGAGGACTGGCAATCTGGGCATATTGCAGGCGAGTCGCGGGGCGAACCAACAAATCGATTTCAGGGTCGGAGTAATCATTTGCCATGATGCTGTGAATAACGCGGTTGCCACGATCAAAGACTGCTGGCTCAAGTTCTCCAATCCGCTGGCAATCAAAATTCACTGAGTTATTCCCAAAATTAAGCGCGAGCCAACTCTTCGGGTCATCGTCTATCCCAATGTCCTCGTCGACTGCTATCAAGAACTGTAAGGTTTCCTTCACAACGCGACCAAGCTTCTCTAGCGGGATGCCAACTCGACCTTTGTTCAATTCAACTCTTAACTTTAATTCATTCATGGAACTTCCGCGTATGGCTGCGTCAACTGTTCAATCATCTGTTCAGTATAGGCGCATTCGATGAGTTGCGCATCAAGCATCCGGATATAGTGATCGCCCTTACGACGCGCAGATTCGTCTGAAGGGTCGATGTGGCGTTGTACCTGTTCCTTCATCTTATGTATCCAGCCGCGAATGGTAGACGCAGGCCTTCGAAATCAGTCTGTTTTATGGTAGCTGCCGCTTTTACTTCAACACCCGCCAAGGTCGCGGCGTCCCGCTCTATCACAAGATCCACCTCGCAGGGGATAATAGTTTTAACAGGGCTTCAAGAAGACGTATCCCGGTTCGGTTTGGTTCTTCAATTATGCGGGATGCCGGGTAATAAAGTTCCTTACATTGTCAATAAGCAGGCTTACTTGTTCCTTAGTGTATTCAGAATAATTGCCGTGGGCCGCATTATTGCGCAGCCCAAGCCAACAGTTACATTTTTCTGGTCCAGTTTCGTATAGACACCTTCTTTTGCAAGTTCAGCATTTAATGATTCAGCTTTCTTCGGCTTGTGGCCTGATGTAGTCGCCAGGTCATTTTTATCGCACAATTTCCTTATATGAACTTCAAGGGTGGTACCTGCCATCACGGCGGCTGCATCCTTGTATCCGTTTTCTATGAGATGAGCGGCCATTTCCAGGAAATCGCCAAACAGGTCACCATGTATAGTTTCTTCCAAGTTTTGTAGGTAGTCATTCTGGATATCGAAAAGCAACGCCTTCGCAACACCGATTTGTCCAGCTACATGATCGTATACGTGACTTCTTTTCTTACTAATTTCGGTTACTTGTCTAGAGTAAATTGATTTTGAACCAGAAGTTCTTTCAATTACTGAGATGCATCGCGTCTGCAATTCCGTAATTTCGGTTTTAGAGATTACATCGGATCCATCGCTATATTTCGATTGAGAAAGAGCTGATTCATATTCAGTGATGACGGCATTTAGTTGTTTCTTGAATGTATCGGTCATAACCTTGCTATTCAACAGGGAATACTATTATATTGGGTGGACCAACCATAAAGGTCAAATACAGTAAACCTGATCGACCGGTATAGCCGTATGGGCGTCTGGGCAAATCGCCTCGTTTCAGGGCCGACTATCCAGACTCAATTTATGACAAACAATCACTTTCTTTAAGCTTACGTCGTATTCTGGCCAAGCAATAATTTGGAGATTTAGTCAATCTGCACTCCCAGATACGTACAACTTTCCAACCAAGTTGTCGGAGGAGGCGGCTATTGCGCCGGTCTCTGGCACGGGTTTTTTGAATCTTATCCTGCCATGCGCTCGAGTTCTTTTTCGGAGTAAGATTCCTGCAGTTGTGACCATGCCAGAAACATCCGTCCACAAACACGGCAACTTTCTTTTTGGGCCATACAAAATCAGGTCGCCCCGGAAGTGGTTGATGCCGACGCCAACCAGTCAAACCTTTCTTGCGTAACAAACCTGCAAGTCTTTTCTCAGTCGTCTGATTACCGGTACTTCTCACGCGGGACATAAGCTGACTACGGCATAAATTGCCGAAAGTCGTGTGCTCCTGCTGTGCGTTACCGGGCCATTGGCTCATAGACGGCAGACTACGCTCATTTTACTGAATCAGATTTTTAACGCCTCTATTCTGTATAGCCTCATAGCATGACTCGCCTAATCGCTTTGCAAATAAAGGCGGCAATGCATTGCCGATTATATTACACACGTGTTCCATGTAAGGTGTATCAAAAATGTAATCTTCAGGAAATGTTTGCAGAAGCGCCGCCTCTCTGACTGAAATTGTGCGGTGATCTGCCGGATGTCCAAATCTGCCCTTGCTCAACGTGGTGCATCCGCCGGTTATTGTCGGAGACGGCTCATCCCAGCGCATCCTGCCGTAAACATTGGAGAAGCCCTTATAGCTCCCCTTGTGACAGTTTGGCCTTAGTGACTCTGGAATGGCGGCCCATGACTTTCCGGGCTTGGCCAGCCTTATCCTTTCCTGGTTTTTTGGTGAAAGTTGTCTGATTACGTGCCAATTCAAGTCTTGTGGAGATCCCCGTTTTTGGGCTTCCGCCAGCAACTTCGGGGGATCATCAATCATTCCAATAGCGTCTCTGACCGTTACCCAGGGCTTTTTGCCGTTTACCCCGTGTTTTGAATGCGTTGGACGCGGCATTTCGATTTTGAATCCCAGGCCGGCAAGGACCACTATACGTTTTCTGAACTGCGGTATTCCAAAGTCAACGACGTCGAGTACAGCTTCGTTAACAACGTAGTCCATGCTTCTCAAATTGTCGAGGAAGTTGGAATACAGGTTTGCTCCCTTCGTCGCTAACCCGGGAACATTTTCGATCATCACCGCCCGGGGTTTCAGTTCCTTGACGAGTCGAGACATTTCTTGGATCAATCCGTTTCTTGGATCTTCTTTTTTATATTTGGACGTCAGGGAGGTAAACCCCTGACATGGGGGGCAACCCGCTAGTAAATCGATATTTCCAGCGCCAATCAGATTAACAAGCTCACTACCCCGGACGCTCCGAATGTCCTGGTTCAGGCACTTCACTGATGGGTGATTGGCCTTGTAGGTAGCGAAAGCGTGAGGCTCAAATTCTATCGCGCTCACGACGTTGAAACCGGCGTCAAACAACCCCCTGGAGAGTCCCCCTCCCCCCGAAAAGGCCTCAACCACCGTTAAATCACGCTCTCTCATTTTGAATCACGACTCTCTATAAGACGTTTCTGCCGTTCTGCTTCATCAAGAAAGTCCTGGTGTAATGCTTTCGTTTTTGCCAAAAATGACCCCCAATTGATACGGGTCATACCACGAGAATTAAGATAGCCGTCATAAGCTGCTTTCTGAGATCCACTTAACGCCAAGCCATCGCATACGAGAGTGATATGAAATCCGCTTAAAGTTTTTGTAATCTCCTCGTTAGCCGGATCAGCTAAAAATCCATCCATTTGCTGGTAATAGGTGACGATTCGATCCATCTCGTCATTGGTAAGCTTGTGGTCCGGACGCTTTATCTTAATAATCTGTACTTCCCATTCCTGTGTAGTAAGGAGTCTGATCGAATTTAAATTTCCAACTTCATCGGGGACGCAATTCATAAT
>JAPPLI010000181.1 GCA_028819495.1 Gammaproteobacteria bacterium
AGCACTTCTTGTATTTTTTACCGCTACCGCACGGGCAGGGGTCATTGCGGCCGATCTTCAACATCTGGCTTTCGATGTGTGTTTAACCTGTATCGTTACTCATTGTAACCTGTCTGGCACTTGATTATTGACTTTACTCGCGCCCTCTTTGAAAAGGTACTACTCTGCTGCATCTACAGCCCGCACATGCCCTTTTGCTGCATACGAAAGAATTGCCTCGTCGGCGCTGACAAGTGTAATATCGAAATGGCGCGCCGTGGCTACTATGATCCGGTCAGCCGGGTCGGCATGAAATTCTTCCGGCAAACGTACGCTATCGATTGCTATCTGCGGTTCAATCGGCGCCAGTCGTACACCGGGCAAAGACAGAACCGCCTCTAACCATGCGCCTACCTCCTGCCCCAGCCGCAAGCGGCCTTTTTCCGTGAGCAGGGCGATTTCCCAGGGAGTAATGGCTGAAACCAATACCCCGTCTCTTTGTGAAGATTCCTCGATCAGCGCCCGTGTGTTCTTCCCAAGGCGTGCGTTATCGTCAACAGACCAAATCAGTGCATGGGTATCGAGTATGATCACCTGGTTGCGAACCAGTCAGATGCTTCTGCCGCCGGACGAAAGGGATCGTCATAGCCCAGCACCGAGCCGCGCAACGCACCGATCAGGGATTTACCCTCCTCAGGAGGCAGAGGAGACAGCATGGCGACCGGACGGCCGCGGTTGGTAATAGTCAACGGCTCGCGATCCGTTTTCATTTGTTTGATGACACGCAAACACCTTGCTTTGAATTCGGCTGCCGCCATGGTCTTCATATCAGTCTCCGCACCGGTTACCCGTACATTTATTATGTACATTAGCCGATTTCAAGCAACATCGCAAGGAGTAGTTTTACACCTGTAACCAGTTTCCTAAGTCAACGTCAAGTAAAAATACTTGAGTTTTTTCCATGCCTGTTGTAATTCAATCCAGTGTCCATTCAATTTGATTTGTTTCTGCACAGCGCCGAGGTGGTCGCCGAGAACGAGCTGCGCGAGTCCCTGCTTGAGCGCAACGCCAGCCAGGCGCAACAAAAATTCGAGGAACTCAGGACGCGCAACCCCGACCATAAAACGCTGGCGCCTGCCTCAGCAATGATTGATGCATTGCACGCAGAGCCACCGCAGGATTCAAACACTGCCCTGGGGTACCTGAACAGGTTGGACCAGGAATGGATTCCAGCGGCAAAGACTCTGTTCGGCGTTGAAGGACGGGAAATCCTGGCGCCGGTCTGGCGCGCGACCGGGCTGGCACTGGAAAGCATCCACTTTGATCCTGAACACCCGGACCATCATGCCAGCCGCGCCTACCTGGCGTGCGGTGACTGGAACGCCGCGTTACGCGTGACAGAGGCCGAACAGGATTATGAAAATCAACCCGTTTTACTTGAACGGATGGCACAGGCATTCTGGCAGCTCCACCGGACTGCGCAGGCTTTTGAGCAATGGTTCCTGCTGTGCTGGCTGGCGCCGGCGTATTTCGAGGAGTTGATAGAGAATGGACATATTACCGCATCGTTATTGCTGGAACATCGGACTACATTCATCAACACTGACATGGAACCTGAGCTGACCACGGAATGGTATCCCGCCTGGGTGTTGTTGCATGAACCGGGACTGGCCAGGTCCGTAACGGGCCGCGACGCCATAGCCGGCCCGGAGCGGGCGTTTAACTTGGTTAAAGAATTGCTGTCGAGTAACGATGAACAACTGGCGGCTCGCAAGGAACTCAGGGACATCCATCCGGGCTTGTTTCATTATTACCTGCATAACCAGGCGCCTCTTTTACAGGTATAAATCACTACAGACTTATACTCTGTACAGATATTGTGCCGACAGCAGCTCCTCGGATGCCCGCCTGAGGTGGTTCGTCACTCACTCAGATGTTATCCTTTGAATACCCATGAGCATCATCACAGAAAAACGTTTGCGTTCAATGGCGGACAGTCCCAGGTTTCAGCGCGGGCAGGAATATTATCGGGGCGGGGCGGTGACCGGCCTGCGCCAATACCGGGGCAGGGTCAGCGCAACCGTGGCGGGCAGCCGGGATTACCGGGTGAAATTATGGGAGGAAGATGGAACACTGAAGTTTGAATGCAGTTGTCCTGACGGCATGGACTATGCCTTCTGCAAGCATTGCGTGGCGGTGGGGCTGGCGCTGCTGGAGGAGGTCGACACCGAAGACACCAGCGATAACAAATCCACCGGGAAGACGTCCCGAAAGAAAGCCCGCCAGGATATTACCGCCGAAGACATTCATGCCTGGCTGGAACAACAGGACGCCGCCTCGCTTGCCGACCTGCTGGTGGCACAGGCAATGCACGACCAACACCTGTACCGGACACTGCAACTGAAGGTCGCCGGAGATATCGGGGGAGAGGCCAATATCTCCGCCGTCAGGCAGGCCCTTGGCGAGGCCATACTGCCCGGCTGTTTCAATGGGAGCTGACCGGGGAATGGGAGGTTTTTTCAGGAGCCGCCGCCCGGTACGCCGACGTGCTCGGCACGTCCGGCATGGAACGCTACCGTAAACTGGCCCTGGCAGAATGGCGCAAACTCAAACCCCTGACAGGCGCCGCCGGGAAGCCGGCAGATTATGAAGAGTCCCACAGGCGTCGCGGGATAACACACATCATGCAGACACTGGCGCAGGGTGGCGACCTCCACGAGGAACTGTGGTTGAAACTGGCAGATAAACGCGCAGAACAACATCCTGATGACGCGATTAGGATTTACCGCCACCAGGTTGAGTCTGCCGTCGGCCAAACCAATAAAGAAGGTTACTCGGTCGCCGTCCGTTACCTGGAAAAGATCAAGACCCTGATGGCGCAATCCGGCCGGGAACAGGCGTTCAGCAGCTACCTGGAAACCTTGCGCACTACGCATAAGAGAAAGCGGAGCTTCATCGCCATGATTGAGGAGCTGTAACCCCTAAGCAACGCAGATGGATCATGGGCTTACGAGTAGCCGGAACCGGGGATAAAGGTCTGCATGTGGCGTCGTAGTCACGAGCTTATCAGTGAAGCCGATTGAGTAGCGGCACTCGACGCCCTCCCCGACTGTGGGCAATAGTCATGTTTTTTTGCAAAAATGTGAGTTTTATCACATTTTTGACGATTTTTTTCTTTTCAATCCATCCGGGCCGGATAAAATCATCCTTGCCATAAGGAAACCAGGCGGCGGTCAGTCCGGCATGAACAAGAACAAACAACGCCGGCTGACCAGTCAAATGGAATTCGGGATGTTGTATGCCCGCATGCCCGAGGGCGGCCCGGTTTGTATTCGCCGTGGCCACGGATCAGGGACAGCCCGAGGGCGCCAAGGGGGTGGCTTTACACCTGTCCACCTCCCAAGCCACCCCCTTTGGCGAGGGCATGTTGCAACCGCTCCGGGGGAGACGCCCCGCCTGCGGCTGCCGGAAGGACCAGGTCGGTATCAACCCGATTGAATGTGTTGTACTGCCGGACCATCAAACCATGGCATAAGGAGGATTTACCCATGAGTGCTCATACTGAACAACCCCCTGCCAAATCCGGGCTATCCTGCGCGAAATTACCCGGAAGCAGGAAGAGGCTGCCGAACAGGCTGAAGAACAGCGGGAGCAGGACCGTCAAAAGGCAGAGCAGGAAATCCGGGAAATCAGACGGATCATGGCCGAAATCGCGCAGGAAAACCGCAAGCGGGCAGAGGAAGAGCGCAAGCGGTCGAAAGAAGCCGCCGAGTGGGCAAAGGAAGCCAAGGAACGGTCAAAGGAAGCCGAAATACGCCTGAAAAAGGCGGAAGAGATGTTTACCGGCCAGTGGGGCAAGCTGGTGGAGAGCCTGGTTGAAGGCAAACTCGTTGAACTGTTACGGGCTCGGAATATTGAGGTGTATCACACATCTGCGAGAGTCAGGGGGCAACACGGCCCGACACAGTGGGAATACGACGTTGTGGCCCACAATGGCGAGGAGGTGGTCGTGGTGGAGGTGAAGTCATAGCCGCGTTTCTTTGTCTCTTTCATGGTCACAGTGCCGGCAGCAATACAAAAAAGACGATTGCGATAATGCACAGTGCCGCAATCCAGGCCAGGCTGCTGAACAGATAATAAATCCAGCTTTTCGGCTTTTTGAAGAGGAGTTTTTGTTGTCGCATCAGCCGGATTTCATGAGTTCCAGAATGACAAGATACATGGGCATGTCATTTGACGCGCGTCATTAAGACGGATACCTGCGGCTTATATGATGTTCCACCACTCGAAATGTAAGTTGAATGTCGTAGTCATGCCGCAGGCATCCAAGGGGAATAAAAAACCTGCCGGCACGAGAAGGGGTGCAGCAAGTTAGCGCCGGCAGGAAAACCATCCTTGAAGAGGATGAGAACTTGGAGTTATTCGCCATCAGGTTTTTGGTAGTTGACCGCTATAATGCGCAAGAAATTAGCAACGTCCTTAAGGACTCTGGTGTGCCTGTAAATTATCCAGCACAGCAGCAGCACGATAACGACAAGTATCGCCACCATTGCCAACATCGCGTCAATCGGATTAGCGAGTATAATCATCCTTCGGATTTTGACTCGGATTAGTGCGGTATATTCGGGGGCCAGGTTGCCAAAGCCTGCCCCCGCTCCTGAAAACTTCCCGCTAATCTTCGCGAATCCTGCCGGTGAATTCAACCTGTTTGTCTGTCGGGTCTGCTCAATTTTGTTATAGTTATCAGGAACGCCACTTTTGCGCAGATACGAATCGATGATGAAAGATTTAATCGTTGTGGGGAATGGCATGGCTCCCGGCCGCGCCCTGGAAAAGTTGAATGAAGGAGACCCTGATGCCTACAACGTTACGATCTTCAACGCCGAACCCCGCGTCAGTTATAACCGCGTGATGCTGTCCCCGGTCCTGTCCGGTGAGGAAGATTTTGAGAAAACCATCATTCACGGGGACGACTGGTATTTCAAACACAACTTCATTCTCTACCGGGGTTGTCCGGTCACTGAAATAGACCGGGAAGTGAAGGTCGTCAAAGCCGTTAACGGAATCGCAGAGCCTTATGACAAGTTGCTGATTGCGACCGGGTCATCGCCAATCAAGCTGCCTGTCCCCGGAAATGACAAAAAAGGGGTGCTCTCATACAGGGACCTGGACGACGTGAAGGCCATGCTGGCCGCAGCCGAAACCAGGAGACAGGCAGTGGTGATCGGCGGTGGACTTCTCGGCCTCGAGGCTGCCGCCGGTCTGCGAAACCGGGGTATGGAAGTCACGGTAGTGCATCGCAATCCTACCCTGATGGACCGCCAGTTGGATGATACAGCTGGCCACCTGTTACAACGAGCGATTGAATCCCTCGGCATTCGTGTATTAACCGGGAGAAACACCAAGGCAATCACCGGTGACGAGCACGTCGAGGGAGTGCTGTTCAGGGACGGTTCCAGCATCCAGGCGGATCTCGTGGTCATGGCGGTGGGAATTCGTCCCAGCGTCTGGCTGGCGGAGAACGCCGGATTGCAGATTAATCGCGGGATCGTGGTGGACAGTCACATGCGCACGTCCGACCCGGACATCCTGGCCATCGGCGAATGTGCCGAATTCGAAGGGGCCGTATACGGACTGCTTGCGCCGCTGTACGAAATGGCGAACGTCGCTGCCGCTACTCTGCTCGGAGACGAGGAACAACATTTCGAGAACCGGGTGACTGCGGCGCAATTAAAAGTAACCGGGATTGACCTGTATTCCGCCGGTGATTTTGCCGATGGCGATAACCGCGAGGAGATCGTTTTGCGGGATCCGAACCAGGGCGTGTACAGGCGGCTCGTCATTGAGGATAATCGTCTGGTCGGGACCGTCCTTTATGGAGACACCTCTTCCATGGGCTGGTACTACCAGATGATCAAGGACAATACGGATATATCCG
>JAPPLI010000179.1 GCA_028819495.1 Gammaproteobacteria bacterium
CGTTTTCACGGAAACGGCCGGCGCGCCAGCCGGGTGTCCATGAGCCTGCTTCCCGACCGGGCAGGGAGGTCCGGGCACATAGCGCGGGAAGGAAGACAGGGCCGGGGCAAGTAGCGGCCGCGAAAGTCCCGGCTTCGACACTCCAACAGCAACTGCACCCGGCTGCGGCGACGGTACTCGCTACGTTGAAAAAATGGACGTTGTGAATATAATGTAACAGGTAACGTATATGAGGAGAACAGGCCGATGAAACGTAATTTTATGGTGAAGGCCGTTTGGGATGATAAGGCGAGCGTCTTCTATTCGGAAAGCGACATTGAAGGCTTGCATATCGAGGCTGTCACAATCGCCGAATTCGAGGAAATCATGATGGACGTGGCGCCTGATTTGATTGTTACCAACCATCTCAGTGCGCCTGATATCGCCGAGCGCCCGCTCAGGGACTTGATCCCGGCCATTCTGTGGCAGCGGCCGGACACGGAAGAGACGGTTGCGGCATAATTGAGCGATTTCCATAACATAGTTACCAGGGAAATTTCAAAACTCGGTTTCAAGTATTGGAAAAATGCAAAAGGGTCTCACGAGAAGTGGAAATGCGAGCGTACCGGCAAAATTCTGCTGGTGCCGCATAATTTGAAAAGCCGCCACACGGCAAATGCCATCTTGAAAGATGCGGGCAGCGCGAAGAAGATCTGATTCTCAGGAATGGGGATCGAGAGAAACAATATTCAGCCAGATCAATTTCAACAAGGGAGCAGGCCGTGGTGAGTAGCAGGCGTGAAAGTCCCGGCGCCGCTAGGAAGTCGGGGCATCGCGCCTGATCTGTCCGGATTTTTTTCGGAAGTGACTGCTGCAGCTGCATAACAACACACGGGAGACAGCTTATGGCAGATATAACCGGCTCTGATGGTAATGACACTCTGCACGGCACAGAAGACGATGATACGATAGATGGTTTTGAGGGCTTTGACACGCTCTACGGTCATGAGGGCGATGACACGCTCAATGGTGGTGATAGTGATGACGCGCTTTATGGTGGTCGCGGAGCAGACACGCTTGATGGTGGCGATGGCGGGGATATTGCCTATTATGATGACTCTGACGCAGGAGTAACGATAAACCTCTCGGCGATGCCAGATGCCGATGGCTATGTCCGCGGAGCGGGAGGCCATGCTGAAGGTGACAGGTTGAAGAATATTGAGAGCTTAACTGGTTCGCGCTTCTCAGACCGTCTCACTGGCGATAGCAATCACAACTGGCTTTCCGGCGATTACGGCGACGACACGCTCTACGGCGGCCCTGGTGACGATTTCCTTTATGGTGACGCAAATGGAAACTTCTTTTCTCTTGATGGTGGTATAGCACCTTTCTTAGTTGGAGTCCATACGCCTGACGGCCATACTGCTGTTGACTTTTTTAGTGAAGATTTTATAGGCATCTTCGGTGAACCTCTCCTCGGTGACGATATACTCCATGGTGATGAGGGCGCAGACCATCTCGTCGGCGGTTATGGAAAGGATACGCTGTATGGCGGGTTTGGTGACGACTCTCTACACGGTGGTCCCGGAGCGGACATACTGGACGGTGGCGACGGCTTCGATCTGGCTGCGTATCATTGGCCATTAGATGTAGCGGTAGAGGAAGGGGTGGCGATAGACCTCTCATCGCCACCAGATGACAATGGCTACATTAGCGGGGTAGGGGGTCACGCAGAGGGCGATAGATTGAAGAACATCGAAGGTTTGTTGGGGACGAGTCACAGGGACCATCTGACTGGCGACGGCAACGACAATCGTCTTGTGGGTTTTGACGGCAATGACATGCTGAACGGTGGTGGCGGGAACGACTATCTCCGGGGAGGCCTGGGCGATGATACGCTTAACGGTGGTTCTGGTAACGATATTCTGTTCGGCGATAATGATCTGTACGGTTTTAATAAACCCCTTGGGGATGATGACGGCGACGATGTGCTCAATGGCGGCCCCGGTGATGACCGTCTCTCCGGTAGCGTCGGGGCAGACACGCTTAATGGCGGGCCTGGCGATGACGAGCTTCATGGTGGACGTGGAGCGGATCTCTTTGTGTTCGACTCCGGGAGCGGGCACGATTCCTCTATTTTTGAAAATGATTTCGAGCCTGGCGTCGATAAGATCCAGTTCACAGAAACGGGTATCACGTTTGCCGACCTGCTGATTGAGGACAACGGAGGGGATGCGCGGGTCAGCTGGAATGGCGGGACTCAAAGCATCACGCTGCTTGGTGTTGTCCATACCGGCTTGACTGAGAGTTCTTTCCTGTTCGCTGATGATGCGTCCACGGTCTCCGGCACAGCGGGTAACGATATGCTGACCGGTACGGAAGGCGCTGATACGATACAAGGTCTTGCGGGCGACGACACGCTCGACGGCGGCCCGGGCGCCGACATGCTCGATGGTGGGCCGGGATCTGATACTGCTTCTTACCAGAATTCCCCTGTCGCTGTCCTGGTGCGCCTGCATGCCGCTCACGCGGTCAGATTCGGTGACGCCGAGGGGGACACGCTGACCGGCATCGAGCACCTTACCGGAAGCCCATATAACGACACGCTGGCCGGAGATGGCGAAGACAACATTTTGAAAGGGGAAGATGGTGACGACGTCTTGTACGGCGGACCTGCCGGCGGTGATGACATGATGTACGGCGGCAACGGTGACGACAGGATATTCGGCGGCAGGGGAGACGACACCCTGACCGGTGGTGAAGGGAATGATGTTTTGAAGGGCGGGCCGGGAGAGGATATATTCGTCATTGATGGCGATGATATGGACGTACTGTGGGGCGGCCCTGACAAGGACACCTTCCGGTTCTTCCCGAGCGACCTGGGGGGCGGTTCAATCCGGGATTTCAGTGATGGTGAGGATGTGATTGACCTGACGGCGTTTACCGGCATCAGTTCCATGGACGATCTTGACATAGTGAGTCATGGAGACAATGTGCGTATAGAGGTGTCCGGTACCGATTACCTGACCACTATCATCCTGTCGGATTTTGATATGAGCAACCTGGATAATTCGGATTTTATGTTTTAGCAAAAACCAGAAACGCCCCAGCTATACCGGGGAAACTGGTGAAATATGCAGGCTAACTCACCCAGTTCACCCCAACCCGGCGCTGTCAGGACGCCAGCATTGCACATGACCTGTCTGGTATTTTTCAGGGATTTTTCAGGGTTAAAATTCAAGTTGGGTTACAGTACACCTTGGTGCAAACCGAAACCATGCATCGGCTTGGGTGACTACAGCCAGAAGGACCTATCCGGACGAGCATTGTCCGGTGTTGAATTGATTGAACGAGGTTGTCTGGCTATGATACATTGTCATACGGTTGCCCGGACAACAGCATCATGATCTCCACAGACGCTATCAACCCGTTTCAACCAGGCGCCGGCATGATCCCGCCTGTATTCCCTGGACGTGAACACGAGCAAGACCAATTCAGGCAATACGTCAATCGTCTCAAACACCGGGTTGCGCCTTCTCGCGATGTCATCATCTGCGCGCCGCGCGGGAACGGTAAAACCACCTTGCTGAACTGGTTGACCAAAAAAATAAGGAACGAGGAAAAAGACAACATAGAGGTTATCAAAACCACCCCGGACAAAATCAAAACACCAGCCAGCCTGTTGAACAAAATTGCCTTGCCCGGCTGGATTGAACGGCTTGAAGCCAAAACCGGCCTGTCTTTCAAAATCGATATTTCCGGCTTGCAGGTTCAAGCCAATACACAAGCCGGACGAGACCACGAGGCAACGTCGGAATATCTTACAGAAGAACTTGTCCGGCGCTGCCGCAATAAACCCGCGATCCTGATCATAGACGAAGCGCACAACCTCGCGCCTGACATCGGCCAGGAACTCCTTACCTCGAGCCAGGATACAAAACAGGAAGCGCCTTTCCAACTGATACTGGCCGGCACGCCGGGGCTGCGTAGTCACCTGAACACGATGAGCGCTACTTTCTGGGAGCGAAACGACATCATGCAACCGGGTTTATTATCGCTGGAGGATACCTGTAAAGCCATTGCCGGGCCGCTTGCAGCGTACCAGGTCACGTTCGAGGACAATATTCTCGAAACCATTGCAAATGACAGCCAGGGCTACCCGTATTTTACCCAACTGTGGGGGGAGAAATTGTTCAATACCCTGCAAAAGGCACAATCCAACCACGTTGATAAGTCCATAGCGAATAACGCAAGGGGTGAGATTGAATATGAATGTCAATTCTTCTACCAGGGCCGCTATGACGGGTTAAATACAAATAATTTAATCCCTGCTGCGGCCCGGATTGCAGAACACTTTGGAAACCTGTCCGTACTGGACGAGGACAAGGTCGAGCAGGTCCTCGGCGCGATCGAATTACGCGCCGGGCAGACCGCTGAAACTGTCAAAAACGAACTGCTGAACGAAGGCTATATCTGGCGGGCTAACCCCATTGAGCAACGCCAGTTTCACCCTGGGATCCCATCACTGATGGCATATATAAATTCACGGGCGCAATCCATATCATAAACACCCATTGACTGACAGAAAACGAACTGCCCTTCATAAAGTCCCCGGTACTCATCCACCCCATACTGCCTCGTGTGTATGGATTTTTAACTCCCCCTTTTTTCTCCGTTCAGAAATATCGACCATGTCTTCATGGAGCGGTGATTGCTTGCCCCCTTCGAATGCCCCTTGTTGACGGGAGGCAAACTCCATGAGTTCTTCGTCCACTACTTTACGGATGAGCCGTTCCAGTTGTCGGACGCTCACGGTAATCTTGCTTTCTTGTGTGGGTGTTATCCAGGAATAAGTTCATTATCTACCTGCCAGGATTGTATATTTTTACTGCTTCGGAGCATCTCACAAAATCTGTCTCGTTGAGCGTGACTACGGTCAAGTCGTGAGTCAGGGCGCTGGCGGCTAATAAGCTGTCGATCACAGGCAGTTTATTCCCTTCCGCCTCCGAACGTCCGCAAAGTATTGCCCATTTCTCCAGCACATCGTTGTCAAGTTCAAGGTTTCTGTCTCCGAAGCGTTTTTCCAGTTCTTGTATCCACACGTCGATTTTCACGGCTTTTCCGCTTTCCTGCGTGGGGTCAGCCCTGCTCATCAGTTTATAGTAGCCTTTCCGTAGTTCTGCAATGGTCAGACAACTGATATAAAGGGAATGCTCATCCTGGGCATCAAGCCATTCAATTACTTTTCGGGCAGGCTTCTTTTTCAGATATTCCGAAACAACCGAGGTGTCCAGCAGGTACATCACAAATCAACAGTTCTCCCTGTGTCAGGGTTTCGTTCAAAAAGATCGTCATCTGACTCATCAAGGAGCGGCATAAGCAAGGCCGACGACAATTTGTTTGCCGGTCGGGTCAGCCTTTGATACTCATGGAACGATAACAGCACTGCCGTATTTCTCCCATGTACTGAAATAAACTGAGGAGTGCCACTGTCTGCGATTTTAACCAGTTGGCTCAGTTTGTTTTTGGCTTCCTGCAGTTGCCATTGGTGGGGTAGTTTATTCATAACATGCATTAAATCTGGATAGTCTAGCCAGTTTAATTGCCGGGACAGCAAGAGTCAAATATCATTCACGGAAAAATTTGCATAAATATGTCGGACCCGCATATCTCACCTGAGAGGTTACGCTCGCGGGGGAAATGCCCTATAATCCGGATGACGATGCAGCGCAATTCGTCGATCATTTTCTGCCTGTTAATCCAGGTGTTTCTGGGTTCCTGTGCCCTTTCCCCGGCAGGAGATCGGCCCAATTTCATCGTGGTGCTGACCGACGACCAGGGCTATAACGACCTTGGAGTATACGGCTCTCCGGACATCAGGACACCGGTCCTGGACCGGATGGCGCAGGAGGGTA
>JAPPLI010000081.1:0-26879 GCA_028819495.1 Gammaproteobacteria bacterium
GCAACTTGCCGGTAAATTCAGGTAGAATTAGCGGGGAGGGGGCGAGTAGTTACGTGTGCCCTTAATTTTAAACTTGTCACGGCAGCCGGGATTGCAGAATCCGACGACATCATCGCCGTGCAAGGCCAGCGAGTCGGCCTGCACCGGCTTGCCGGACCAGGGGCAGGTCTCGTTGATGCAATCGTCAATGTTGAGAGTGGTCATGGTGTTTCCCCGGTAGCCGGCGGTGACAGACTGGACTGGTCCGGCCCCAACGACGCCCAGGTCGCACAATACACATCGGAGGGGGACAGAATTCACTTCTGCCCCCGTTACTGCCAGAGTTTATGATGAGCCCAACAGGGACATCACCCAGCTAATGTAAAACGGGCCGATAGCCAGCAGCACAAAGATCATCGTCACCATCAAACCGCCGAGCTTGAGGACGATTCTGTTCTCCAGCGCGTCAACCTTGATCTCCATTTTTTCAAACCGGCTGTCTACTGATTGCTGAAGTAATTCGACGTCAGACCTCAGTAATTGCAGGTCGGCTTTTGTCGCCATCTCGGACCTCAGTAATTCGACATCGGACCTCAACAATTGCAGGTCGGCTTTTGTCGCCATCTCGGACCTCACTAATTGCAGGTCGGCTTTTGTCGCTACGGTCTCACTCACTGCTTTGCTGATTGTCTCTACGACGGCTTCGGCTTGCCGGTCTTCGAACCCGGTCTTTTTCAACTCCTGCGCCGCTTTCAGTGTGTCAAAGATCACCGGCGTTGCGTCACCGGCGGGTTTGGCTTCATTAGCTGCTTTCATTAGCATTTCTCCTTCAGTTCACGGCGTGAAACCGGTTGCCGTTTGCCCGGCTGGGATCTCGCGCCTCGGCCCTGGTGGTACAGGTCACAGCCTGCAGGGCTGCGACCTGGTGAAACTGCACCTTAACATACCGGGATTAACGTTTGCAATCCTCTGTCAACGCGCCCGGCAAGCGGCCAGCGGTGGTGATTTATGACACGGATGGCCGGGAGGGGCGGTTTGAGTACCGCATCAGGATTGCCTGCCGGAAAGCCGGGGTGCGTTATGAGGTTTTTCGGAGTGAAGCAAGCAACTGAAAAGTAAACGGGGGCTGTAATTCCCTAGTCCAGGGTACTCCCATATACCTGCTTGACGGGTATTGAATCCAGGTCAACTCCATCCAGGCACCGTACATTCACTGTCCATATTTCAGGTTTATCACGTGGATGGCGGAACGGCAAAATGCCGCATACGGGGCAGATGTAATCGGTTGCTCTCATTGTGTGCCATTTATATTGGATTAATTCATCCAGGGGCGTGAATATTTGAATGTCCTTTTCCTCGACCCGGTGGTTCAGCGCGCCGCGTTTCTTGCAGACCGTACAGTCGCAGACCCGGACATGGTCGAGGTTCATAGCCACTTCAAACCGTACCTTGCCGCAATGGCATGAGCCGTTGTAGGTTTTTTTCATTCAGAGCTTGCCTGAATCAGGCAGCTTCATTTATGGAAATTTCTACTTGCCGGCCTACCCGGGCCAGCATATTCACTAGCGCATCGATGCTGAATTTGAAGATATGATCATGCATCAGCGCACTGACTTCAGGCTGGTTGATGCCCAGCAAGGCCGCGGCCTCCTTCTGCTTAAGTCCTTTTTTACGGATATATTCCTTGATTTCTATTAGCAATATTGCCCGGACTTTCAGGCTGGCGGCTTCCTGTTGATCGAAACCGATATCTTCAAAGACGTTGTCTGTCGTGATATATGTCATGTTTGAACAATACTGTCTTCTTCCAAGTTATCGAGCGTTCTTAAGTCTGTCATTGCTTCTGTAATCTTGCCAGTATTGTAGTGTTACACGGATATCCTTCTGGTCTGACCATTTTGCCGACGCCAGGAAAATGGTTGTCCGGATCGTAACCTGTTGTTTCACAGGTTCGTTCAGGCACTATTTCACGGTATTTCGTTAAAATAAAAAAACAGGACTGGTCCGGCCCCAACGACGCGCAAGTCGCACAATGCACATTGGAAGGAGACAGAATTCAATTCTGCCCCCGTTACTACCAGGGTTTATGATGAGCCCATAAGGGACATCACCCAGCGAAAATAAAGCGGGCCGATGGCCAGCAGCACAAAGATCATCGTCACCATCAAACCGCCCAGTTTAATGACGATCCTGTTCTCCTGCGCCGCCATGTCCTGGCGCAAGGACTTTTCCAGCGTGTCAAACCTGCTATCTACTTTATCGAACCTGCTGTCTACTGACTGCCGCTGCATTTCGAACTCGGATCTCAGCGTACCGACCTCGAACTTCAGCGTACCGAACTCGGACCTCAGTAATTGCAGGTCGGCTTTTGTCGCCATCTCGGACCTCAATAATTCGACATCGGACCTCAACAATTGCAGGTCGGCTTTTGTCGCCATCTCGGACCTCACTAATTGCAGGTCGGCTTTTGTCGCTACGGTCTCACTCACTGCTTTGCTGATTGTCTCTACGACGGCTTCGGCTTGCCGGTCTTCAAAACCGGTTTTTCTCAACTCCTGTGCCGCTTTCAGTGTGTCAAAGATAACCGGTGTTGCGTCACCGGCGGATTTGGCTTCATTAGCTGCTTTCATTAGCATTTCTCCTTCAGTTCACGGCGGGAAACCGGTTGCCGTTTGTCCGGCTGGGATCTCTCGCCTCGGCCTTGGTGGTACAGGTCACAGCCTGCGACCTGATGAATCCATACCCTAACATACAGGAATTAATGTTTGCAATCCTCTGTCAATGCGGCCGGCCGTTCATGCTGCCCTCGGCCAGATGGTGAACAGTTAATAAGGTCCGGCCCCGGGGACTACTTCCCGTATATATCCTCGATCCTGCAAATCCTTATCTGCCAGTCTTCCAGCCAGGTGGAGCGGGCTTTTTCCTTCGCGGCGATATGCTTACTGTTTTGTCTCCAGGTATTTATGGATTCAAGGGAATCAAAATATGCAACGGCAAGTTTGAACGGACTGCCTGGGGCGGATTCCAGGCCCAGGAAGCCCTCTATTTCCTGGACACGGCCGTACAGTTCGGCCAGCATTTTTTCGTGTCCCTCTTCATCCACGCCACTGCTGATTGACGGGAATATGACGGCATAGCTGCCTACGGGGAGATTCTTCAGTATCTGGGACATTCAGGTCTCGTTGATGCAATCGTCAATGTTGAGATCGGTCATGGCGCCTCCCCGGCGGCAGGACGAATGCCCATGGCCGAGCGGATCTCGTATATTTCCTCCGGCAGTCCCTCTTCCGGTATGCCCTGCATCAGGAACGCGGCATGGCCCTGGCCTCTCACCCGGTTGCGCCAGCCTTCGGATTTGTCATCCGGTTCCACCGCGTTGTCCCAGGGTTGTTGCAGGCCTGCCGTCAGCTCCTGGCGTCTCTGTTTGAGGTCGATCTGTTTTATCCGCTCGATGAACGAATTCCTGTATTTCCCGTCGAACGCCTTGACGTTGGCGGGGCAGACCTCCAGGCAGATCCCGCAGGCGTGGTAACTGCCCCAGTAGGGGGCGCAGGCTTCCGTATCGACCACCCACTTGAGCGCGCCCCGGACCTCCTGTTTCTCGTGGACGATGGCATCGCCCGGACAGTGCTTCACGCACATGCTGCAGTTGCGGCACATATCCTCAACGCCGTAATCCGTGAACGAATCCAGCTTCATGGGCAGGTCGGTGGTGACCGCGGACAGGCGGAAGGAACAGCCGAGCCGGTCGTTGATGAGCGAGCCGTGCTTGCCCAGTTGCCCCAGGCCGGCTTCGATGGCGTGGGGGATCATGTTTATCTGCTCGAACCTCAGCGAGTGGGCGCGCGCCGGGTAGCCGGCAGAGCGGATATAAGCCGCCACCCTGGCGGACAAGCCGCCCATTTCCGCATAACTGCGCAGCACTTCCCGCACGTGCCGCTCCGTGGCGCCGTACTTCATTTCGTCGTAATCCATCCTGCTGGCGAGGATCACGGCATACCTGTGCGGCACGTCATGGCCCTTGTAGATGTGATACGGGTTGACTTCCGTGATGCCGACCATTTCCGCGCCTGCTTCGAGACCGGCCTGCTTGATGTCCTCCGCCGCTGCTTCGGGGCTGGAATACTCTCTCTTTTCAGCGGCCGCCTCCCCGTCCACCTGCAGGACCCTGGCTATGGTCTGTTCATTGTAACGGAGGGACTCTTCACTGGACTCGTTGGCGAATACGTCATAGCCGAAACTGCGCACAACCTGGGTCGGCTCCACGTATTCCAGTTCGTCTTTGCTCCATTCAGGTAAAACCCGTTGGGTCATTGTTATTCCCCCGTACTGGTGAATTAAGTGTTGTGTCCCTCAATTCCATTATACTTAACTCGAATTAAGGGGACACAATACTTAATTCCCCTTTCCCCCCGATTATGCTACGTTGTATCCATGACTTTCCGCCTGTTCTCGATACACTTTCATGTACAGGTGTTCTTCAGTGAATACCGCTGATCTGTCCGCTGACTGGGACTATCTCATCCAGGAAGACCGCATCCACCGGTCGGTGTATACCAGTGAAGCGCTGTTCCGGCGCGAGATGCACAGTATTTTTGCCCGCACCTGGGTTTTCGTGGGTCACGACAGTGAGATTCCCGACGCGGGGGATTTTGTCACACGCCGACTCGGCGGGCGGGCGGTGATCGTTACCCGTGATGTGCAGGGTGATGTACATGTGCTGTTCAACCGCTGCGCGCACCGGGGGGCGAAGGTCTGTCGCGAGGACAAGGGAAACGCCAGGGTATTTGTCTGCCCCTATCATTCCTGGACTTACGATCCGGCGGGCCGGTCCGTGTCCGTGCCCCTGGATTATGCCTATGACGCTGACCGGGAAAGCGGGAAGTTCGACCTGTTGAAGGTGGCGCGGGTCAGCGCATACCGGGGTTTCATCTTCGCCTGCCTCAACCCGGAACAGCCGGCCCTGGAGGATTACCTTGCCGGCGCCAGACGGGTCATCGACGAGTGGCTGGACCGCTACGGCGACGGCGAGGTGGTGGTGAGCGGTACCCAGCGCTATCGTATTGCGGCCAACTGGAAATTCGTCACCGACAACCAGGGTGACGGCTACCACCCGGCCTACTCCCACCGCTCCCTGCTGATGATGGCGGCATCGCGCTACGGAGACAAGGACATGCAGTATTTCGCGGCGGACCCGGACGCAAGCAGGATGTTCGTGAAGGCGTTCGGGAACGGCCACTACTACCTGGACCAGCGCCCGGAGATGCACGCGGTATCCGCCTGGGAGCTGCAACGCCCGCAGCCGGGACGGGAGCATCTGGAGCAGTCCCTGGCGGAAAGATATGGCGCTGATGAGGCAAAAAGACTGCTGGAACTGGCGGTAGGCGCCGGCATGAACCTGACCGTGTTCCCGAACCTGTTGCTGATCGGCAACCAGGTACAGCTGATCGACCCGCTGGGCGCGGCCGAAACCGATCTCTACTGGTTCGCCACCACCGTCTCCAACCTGCCCGACGAGGTAAACGCAATGCGCATGCGCACCCAGGAGGATTTTCCCATGTTCGGCGAGGTCGATGACGTGGAGAACTTCGAGTCCTGCCAGGTGGGCCTCGGTATACCCGAGCACGAATGGGTGGATTACAGCCGGCACCTTGACAGCGACCGGGAAGTGGTTGAAGACGACGGCACCAGGGCGCCGGTGACCAGTGATATCACCATGCGGACGTTCTACAAGGAATGGAAGCGGCTGATGAGCATGGGGGGCTGATGTGGCGACTAAGAAGTTACTGCAACATGAACCGGGCCCCTCCACCTATGTCGATGATGATTACTACCGGCGCCTGCACGGGATAGCGCAGGACTGGAGCAACCCGGGACCACCCGTTGCTCCTGAACTCCACCATGAAACCACCGCCCTGCTCCACCGCGAGTGCCGCCTGCTGGACGACGGCCGGTTCGAGGAGTGGCTCGACCTGTTCCAGGAGCAGTGCATTTACTGGATCCCCAGTGATTCGGCGCCCCACAACCCGGGAAGCACCATCACCTGGGAGATACAGGACCGGCGCCGCCTGGAAGACAAGCTCGCCCGGTTCCGCACCGGCTTTGCCTTTTCCCAGTTACCGCCCACCCGTACCCGGCACTGCCTGAGCAATATCGAAATCTGGGCCGCCGGCGAGACCGAACTGCGGGTGCGCACGAATTTGACCATCCACACGTACCGCAAAGGCGAACGCGGCACGCTTGCCTGCATGGGCGGCTACGTGCTGCAACGCCGGGATGGCGGGGACTGGCTTATAGAAGTAAAACAGGTCAACCTGATCGACGCGGACCAGGCGCAGGGGAATATTTCCTTTATGTTGTAATTATTTCGTCATTCCCGCGAAGGCGGGAACAAGTCCGGCATGACGAAGGGTGTGGATTTGTGGGGTCGGAGTAAGAAATTCGAAGACATTACTCTGACCCCAGGATTATTATCTGCGTTAATCTGCGTAATCTGCGGATACTTTTTCGATATTACACATCAATCCCTTGAGGTTAGTGGCCCCCATCCCCGGGTCCAGGGGCGGGCCGTCCATGGTCAGGACGTTGACGTTGGATTCGCGCCAGCCGTAGTCGGGGGCGCCCTTCTCCGGGAACCACCAGCCGAATTCGGCGCTGGCTACCCGGGGATCGACCCCATCGGACAGTTTTGCGCGGAGTTTCACCCTGCCCCGGGGGGTTTCCACCCAGACCCAGTCGCCGTTCTCAATGTCCTTGGTTTGCGCCAGTTCCGGGTGTATCTCGATCAACGGGTCGGGATGGCCCTTGCGCAGGTAGTTTGACTGGCGCAGTTCCGAACCAAAGAAATTGAAGATACGGTGCCCCGTGATCAACACCGTGGGATAGCGGGATACGAATTCTTCTTCCCGCGCGGGACTTTCCGGCGGTTCGACAAAATCCGGCAGCGGGTCGTAGCCCCAGTCCTCGTACTGTTTCAGGTAGAAGTCCAGCTTGCCCGACTTGGAGTTGAAGCCGTACTTCTCGTGTTTCCTGAATTCCGGTTCGGTGCGCAGGTACGGCATGTCCTTGAATTCATCCCAGGTCGTCCCGGTAGACTCCAGGATGAAGTCCAGCGACTCCTCGTAGGTGTCCCAGAAGCGGTCCTCAAAGCCCAGTTTCTTGCCCAGTTCATTCAGGATTATGTGGTCCGGCCAGGCCTCGCCCGGCGCTTCGACCACCTTGCGGCGCGGGAATACGTAGCCGTGCACCTTCCAGTAGTCGGCGATGTTGTCGTTCTCCAGCCAGGTGGCCGCGGGCAGGACGATGTCGGCCAGCTCGGTTGTGGCGGTCCTGAAGATGTCGGTGGCGACGAAGAACTCCACCTGCTTCAGCGCTTCGTACACCCGGTCGGCGTTTTCCCGGGCCGCCAATTGGTTGCTGGCGAAGATCACCATGGCGCGCACCCGGTACGGGTCGCCGTTCTCGATGGCGTCCCAGACCACGTGCGGAGTGATGCGGTTGATGGAGGCGCCCAGCTTGTACTTGTCGCCCCCCAGCAGTTTCTGCTTTTGCTCCTCCGGCAACTCGTGGAACAGGGCAAACCGGGCACGGGGCAGTCCCGGCGGCAAGCCGAAGATCACGTTGCCGCCGGGGATGTCCAGGTTGCCGGTCAGGGCCACCAGGTATATTAAGGCGCGGTCGGCATCGACACAGTTGATGTTCTGCTCGATGCCCACGCCCCATTGCAGGGTGGCGGGTTTGGTGGTGGCGTAGAGCCTGGCTGCGGCGATGATCTTCTCCTTCGGCACCCAGGTGATGCGTTCCACCACCTCCGGCGGGAAGCGATCCAGCCGTTCCTTCAGCTTGTCGAAGCCGGTCGTGTATTTCTCGACGAATTCATGGTCGTACAGGTTTTCCTTCACGATGACGTGCATCATGCCCAGGGCCAGCGCCGAATCCGTGGCCGGGCGTAGTTGCAGCCACAGGTCCGCCTTGTTGGCCAGCTTGCTGCCCCGGGGGTCGATGACGATCAGTTTTGCCCCGGCGGTCAGGGTATGGGCCAGGTTGATGCCCTTGTTCTCGTCCGGATTGGAGATCAGGTGGTTGCTGCCCCAGGCGACCACGCATTTCGGCCTGTTGTCGTAATCGCAGAGCGGGATATCCATGCCCATCACCTTGCAGATGGCGATACGCGGCAGGTAGCACATGTGGCCGGGCGTCAGCACGTTGGGCGAACCGTACAGGTTGGCGACCCGGTACACGAAGCGGTGGAAATCGCGCCCGGTGCCGTGGCCGAAGACCACCGACTCGGCGCCGGATTCCTGTTTTATCGTATTCAGCTTATCGGCGACGATGGTCAGCGCCTCATCCCAGGACAGCTGCCGCCACTTCCCTTCCCCCCGCTCTCCGATCCGCTGCATGGGATAGAGCAAGCGGTCCGGGTGTTCCTGGAGTTCCAGGTAACCGTGGGCCTTCTTGCAGGTATAGCCCTTGCTGACCGGGTGGTCCCAGTCAGGTTTAATCTTGACCGGCTTGCCGTCTTCCACAGCCACGTACACGCCGCACCCGCCGTGCCCGCAGGCGCGGCAGATGGTTCTTACTTCAGTTTGCATGTTTCTTCATGTCTTAAGGGGTCCCTCCGGGACCGGTATTCTACTGGATTCCCGTTTGCACGGGAATGACGGGTGAAATTCGGGGACACAACACTTATTCCGGATATATGGGGTCAGAGTAAAAATTCTCCGAATTTCTTACTCTGACCCCTGGTGTCGTGGAATTGACGGGACTCTCGGGGTCAGAGTAAGAATTTCGTCAGAAATTTTACTCTGACCCCTGCAATTCCGTAATTCAGAAACAAGTGTTGTGTCCCCGAATTTCCCGGCCTCCGTCACAGGCTCGTAACGGGTGGTGCGCTGCTGCGGTATCCTGCCCGCGGATGTGATCAGTTCGCGCATGCCCGCCGCGGTGAATTCCTGGCCGTGGGAGGCGCCGGCCGCGCGGCTGATGCTCTCGTTCATCAGGGTGCCGCCCACGTCGTTCACGCCCGCGTCCAGGCAGGCCCGGAGACCGTCCATGCCCAACTTTACCCAGGAGGCCTGTATGTTGGTGATGTGTGGATGCAATACCAGTCTGGCGACCGCGTGCATCAGGACCGCCTCGCGGAAGGTGGGGCCTTTGCGCGCCCGGCCCTTGCGGTACATGGGGGCTTCCATATGCACGAAGGGCAGCGGCACGAACTCGGTGAAACCGCCTGTTTCCTCCTGCAAATCGCGGATGCGCAGCAGGTGGCGCGCCCAGTTCAGCGGTCCGTCCACGTGGCCGAACATGATGGTGGACGTGGAGTTGAGGCCCAGGGAGTGAGCGGTGCGCATGACCTCCAACCACTCGGCTGTATTCAGCTTGTCCGGGCAGATGATCTGCCTGATCTCATCGTCCAGGATCTCCGCCGCGGTGCCGGGCAGGGTCCCCAGGCCGGCCTGCTTCAACTGCCCGAGGTAGTCCTCGAGCGGCAGGCCCAGGGTCTCCGCCCCCTGCCTGATCTCCAGCGGTGAAAATGCGTGCACGTGCATGTCCGGCTGTGCCTCCTTGACTGCCCGGACGATGGCAAGGTAGGTCGCGCCGGTGTAGTCCGGGTGGATACCGCCTTGCAGGCAGACCTCGGTTGCGCCCCGCTCCCAAGCCTCGGATACCCGCGCCTGTATCTCTTCCAGGGGCAGGTCATAGCCGCGCTCGCGCAGGTTCTCGGCCACGCGCCCCTTGGAAAACGCGCAGAAACCGCAGCCGAAATAGCAGATGTTGGTGTAGTTGATGTTCCTGTTGACCACGTAGCTGACCGTATCGCCGTTCATGGTCCGGCGCAGGTTATCGGCGGCCTGTAGCACGGCGTCTTCATCGGCGCCGCGGGCGTTGAACAGCGTTATGATTTCAGCTTCGGTGAGGCGTGTGCCGGCCACGGCTTTGTTGATAACAGTACCCAGGCCATTGTGCATTGCCCACTGTGGTTTTTCGCTCGCCGTCTGCCTTCCGTTCCCTGTCCCCTCCCCTCGCGGGTGCGGGGACGGATTTAAGCATGCCCCCGCATGTTGTAAGCGGGGGTCTGTCCCCTGTCTTGTGTATTCCGTCTTCTGCCCACTGCTCCCCGGCGCCCAGTCGTCCGGGCGGGCGAAGCCGGCGGCATCGATTTTCCGCAGCACGCGGGTATGCAGGGCCGGATCGATCCAGGTGTCTCGTTCATGGATATATGCCGGGTAAACCGGTAGTCTCGGCGCCAGCGTCTTACCGGCTGTCTCCGTCGCGGTGCGCAGCCGGTCCAGGTGCGGCCAGGCCGCCTCCGGGTTGACGTGGTCCGGGGTCACGGGTGAGACGCCGCCCCAGTCGTTGATCCCCGCGTGGATGAGGTCGGGCAGCGACTCGTCCAGGGTCAGGTTGGGCGGCGCCTGAATGTTCATGTGAGGGCCGAAGATGAGGCGCGCCATTGCAATGGTCCAGAGCAGTTCCTCCAGTGCAGGTTCCGGGGCATCGTGCATTTTCGTGCCGGGCTTGCGGCGGAAGTTCTGGACAATGATCTCCTGGATATGCCCATGCGCCTCATTCAGGTCCCTCAACGCCAGCAGGGCTTCCAGGCGCTCGCGGCGGGTCTCGCCGATGCCGATCAGGATGCCGGAGGTAAACGGCGCCTGCGCCGCGCCGGCCGCGGCGATACTGTCCAGGCGCACCTGTGGCCGCTTGTCCGGCGATCCGTAGTGGGGGCTGCCTTTTTCGCACAGACGCGTAGAACTGCTCTCCAGCATCAGCCCCTGGGATACCGACACCGGGCGCAGGTCCTCAAGTTCCGACTGCGTCATCACCCCCGGGTTCATGTGCGGCAGCAGGCCGGTCTCGTCCAGCACCGCCTGCGCCGCCTCGCGCAGGTAGGACAGGGTCGAGGCATGGCCGAGCGCCGCCAATTCGTCCCTGGCAGCCTTATAGCGCGCTTCAGGCTTGTCCCCCAGGGTGAACAGGGCCTCGTGGCAACCCGCATCCGCGCCGGCCCGTGCTATGTCCAGGACCTCTTCGATGCTCATGTAGGCCCGTTGCCCCGGCCGCGGCGGTTGCGCGAAGGTGCAATAATGGCACACGTCCCGGCACAGCTTCGTCAGGGGAATGAAAACCTTTGGAGAGTAGGAAACGACCCGGCAGTGACCCTCATCACGCAGCTCTGCGGCACGTGCCATTAACTCCCGGACATCACTACGGGACCATGACACGACTTCATCAATATTTAACATGGATATGCAGGAGAAACAGGATTTACTAATTTTAGCATTATTAATCCGGTAACGTCCGGGGACGGATTTAAATCCGTCCCCTTACAGCCTGCAAGCGGATTGCGCCAGGAGTTCTTCAATTACCATTTCGTCATGAC
Source organism: Gammaproteobacteria bacterium (assembly GCA_028819495.1). GTDB lineage: Bacteria > Pseudomonadota > Gammaproteobacteria > Eutrophobiales > Eutrophobiaceae > JAAXHV01. The sequence goes on from JAPPLI010000081.1 coordinate 11,363, forward strand.
GACATTTAGTCACTCCGCTACGCCGCAGACCATCAGGATGGACTGGATATAGACCCTGATGATGTCTAGCATGTCGCCGATGTAGACCGCTTCGCCCTGGGAGGTGGAGAATCCGCCGCCTCCCGTGGTACGGATACGGCCTGCTGATCCGTAATTCACTGTGGGTATGCCGTAGCGGTTCATGTGCGCCGCGTCGCTGTACCAGGTTTCCATGCCTATCTTCGGGGCTTCGCCGAGCTGGTCGGTGTGCGCCCGGATGATGGTCTGCACCAGTTCGTGATCGTCGGGTATGGAGGTGCCGGGCGCTGACAGGAAGATCTCCACCTTGACGCCGGCCAGTTCCTCGTTGGCGCTTGCAACGTCCGCAATGACTGCGCGCACCTCGTTATAGACCTGGACCGGCATTACGCCAGGTATGGTCCTGACGTCCATGTAGATGCAGCAGTTGTCCGGGGTCCTGGCGCCGCGCCAGGGCCAGCCTCCTTCGATGGCCGAGACGTTCACCCGGGGCTGGAAATCGCCCACCTTGTTGCGTTCGCAATAACCGGGGATCCAGTCGTGGATGGCGTCCAGGACCTTGCGGGACTTGTTGATGGCGTTGGTCTCCACCTTGGACCAGGCGGTATGGATCAGGCGGCCCGGCACGGTGATCTTGAGCCAGGTGGTGCCGCAGTGGCGCGGGATCAGCATCATGTTGGTGGGTTCGCCCAGGATGCAGAAATCGGCCACCGCGCCGTGGGTGATCGCAAACTTGGTGCCGACGCCGTAGCCCTGGTATTGCCTGCCCTCGAAATCATTCACCGGCGCCTTCTCTATCTCGCCGGCCACGCCCGCGATCACCACGTCACCGGCCAGCTTGATGCCGGCCTTGCGGATCGCCTCCGTGGCGACGATATACGTGCCCATGGCGCTCTTCATGTTGAACGAGCCCATGCCGTAGATCCATTCGTTATCGACCAGCGTGGCCTTGCACTGGTAGCCGATGCCGCGGTGGGCCTGTTCCGGGCCGAACGAGGTATCCAGGTGGCCGTTGAACATCAGGGACTTGCCGCCGCCCTCCCCTTGCAGGCGGCCGATGGCGTTGTAACGGTCATCGCCGATGGGTTGCAGGGTGGCGTCAAAGCCGGCCGAACCGAAAACCTCGTGCAGGGCGCGGGCAACGCCCTCCTCTTCACCGGTGGGGCTGGGGATGTCCACCAGGTCCATGACCAGTTTTACCAGCCGCTGCCTGTCGATGTGGTCGATGGCCCTGGCCAGCAGGTCCTTGTTTACTTCAGCGTTCATTATTTATACCTTTGATATTTAACATGGATGTACAGGATATACAGGATTTTTTATTGTGTATTATCAATCCAGCCATAACACGTGTCTGCTTATATCCGCCCTCTTGTGATCCGGAGCCCCCGTATTTCACGCCACAGGTCAGGTTCCGTCCATGCCCGGATCTGAAACATTAATATATCCTGTATATCCTGTACATCCATGTTAATTATATAATCCTGGTAGTCAGAGTACCCAGTTTTGCGATGGTTGCATCCACCGTGTCGCCCGGTTGCAGCCATCTGGGTTTATCCATGCCGGCGGCGACGCCCGGGGGGCTGCCGCTGGTGATCACGTCGCCGGGGTACAGGCCCATGTGGGACCACCAGGAGACCAGTTCCGCGGTCTTGTAGTGCATCTGCCCGGTATTGGCGTCCTGGCGCACCTCGCCGTTGACGCGCAGTTTCATGTCCAGGTCGTGGGGGTCGTCCAGTTCGTCCAGGGTGACCAGCCAGGGACCCAGGGGGCAGGATCCCTTGAAGCTCTTGCCCATGAGGATCACCTTGTTGGAATGTTCCCGGGCCTGGATGTCCCGCGCGGACAGGTCGTTGAAGATGGTGTAACCCGCCACGTAATCGAAGGCTTCCTCCACGCCCACCTTGTAGGCCTCCTTGCCGATGACGATGGCGATCTCGATCTCGTAATCCAGTTGCCGGGTAAACACCGGGATCTCGACCCCGGCGCCGCTCGGCACCACGGACGACGGCGCTTCCAGGAACCCGGTGGGGTGCTCGAAGTGGAAGTCGCCCCAGTTGTGGGACTCCCATTCCGGGTCGTTCCACGTCGTCAGCTCCTCCAGGTGCGAGTCGAAGTTGCAGGAGGTATGCACGATCTTGCCGGGCAGCGGCACCGGCGATTGCAGGGTGATTTCATCTTCCGCATAAACATACTGTCCCGCGCTGCCCCCGACCCCGACCAGCAGGGTGCGGGCCTGGTCCATGATGGCCTCTCCGCCCTTGAGAAACTCGATCATGTCCGCCGGCAACAGCCCGCCGGACAGGGTTACGAGGTCCACGTAGGCGCCGTTATGGTACACCCCGATGGTGCGTTTGCCGGTGTTGTTGATATCAAATGTTGCTAATTTCATCGTTTATTTCCAATTTTTACGTTCTACCTGTCATTCCGGCGAAGCCAACGACGTCATTCCGGCGCAGGCCGGAATCCAGTCCAATAAAGGGTCGCCCGGAGGGCGACACTGTATCCCACTGGATGCCGGGACAAGCCCGGCATGACGGTATTTTGTCATGCCGCAGGCCTCAGGTTTGGCACAACCTCCTCGCCCATCAGGCGGATGGTCTCCAGGTTGTCGGCCTCGCTGGCGCCGACCACCTCCAGCAGGGGCAGGTTCAGTCCCGCATCCACCAGTTCCTGGGTGATCTCCAGGCAGTCCTCCGGGGTGCCGGATATGACGGTGAATTTACGCATCATCTCATCCGTCACGTACTGGGTGACGTTGTCCTGGGTGCCGTCCGCGATGGCCTGGCGGAACGGTTCCCAGGCCGAGTCAGGCAGCCCTGAACCGGCCAGGATTACATCGTTCTTGATATTCCTGATCTTGTTCACCACATAGGTTCCCGTGTACGGGCGGGTGGCATCCCGCGCCTTGTCGCCGTCCCGGGAGCAGGAACACAGGATCACGCCACCCACCGGAAAGTCTGCGGGCAAAGTGCGTCCGGCCTTTTCAGCCCCGGCTTCCATGTTCTCCCGGGCGTATTTGACGAAGGGGGGCGAAGTCAGCCCTGCCAGCAGCATGCCGTCGCTCTCGCGGCCGCTGAGTTTTTGCATGAACGGCCCGGTCGCTCCCACGTAAATGGGGATTTCCGTGCGCAGTCCATCCCCGGCCCGGTCGTATGCCGGCATGGAGGATTCAAAATATTTGCCCTTGTACTCGTAGGCCTCGCCGGCAAACACCTTGCGCATGATCTCCATGGATTCATGGTGGACCCCGACCGGCCTCAGCTTCTCGATGTCGTATTCCAGGTACTCGATACCCACCTTGCCCACGCCGATACCCATGATGAAGCGGCCGCCGGACAACTCGTCGATACCCGCCGCCTCGGACGCCTGGATGGTGGGATGGCGCATGTAAGGCGAAGTAATGCCGAGCCCGATGGGTATTCTTTCCGTCGCCACGCTGACCGCCGCCAGGGTGGTGAAACAGCCGCGGGCCTCCAGCCCGTACTGGCGGAACCAGTGGTAGGCCTCGGCAATCCAGAACCCGCCCATCAGGTTGGATGCCTCGGTCTGCCGTGCATACGCCTGCATGGACGCCAGCGGCTCGTAGGATTTGAATATCACCCCGGCTTTGGGGCTGACGGCTTCACTCATTATTCTTTATCTCCTGGAATTATTACCCTGGGAAACTCATATCACCCGGAGTTCCCTTGCGTATTGTAACCTAATAACATGTAACGTCATAAATCGCGCTCCGTTCGTCATTCCTGCGGATGCAGGAATCCAGTAGACAATAAAACTCCTTATAAGGAATGTTTTTTCACTGGATTCCCGCCTGCGCGGGAATGACGAACGGGGTACAAACTACCGGGGTTTTCTGACGGATCGCAGCAGGTGCCGGGTATAGATCGAGAACGTGCGGAACAGGGTCCTGAAGTCAAGGGTACTGAACAGGGTATCCGCGACCCCGAACGGCAGCATGGTGGGAACGGGGCCGCGCACGTATTCGAGTATCCAGGCGCGGTCTTCCATCCTGAAACCTTTTGCATTGCCTTTCTGCAAATGCATGACGTCACCCTTGCGGTATTCCGTCTTCTGAACATCGCCTTCGCCGTAGTACCACATCTCCCCATCCAGGATGTACGCGTAATCTTCGACAAAATGATAGCGGCCGGTATGTCCCGTCCCGCCGATGGGGGTGCCGAAAAAAATGACGTACTCCCGCAGCGAAGCATACAGGATGGTGAGTTGTCCCATGACGCCGCCGGCGTTGGAGAAGAACCAGTCGGGCCTGGTGTCAATCCGGCCGGGATAGCGTTCGGCAAGGTCCCGGGCGATTGCAGGCAGCATCTCCTCCAGCGGCAGGTCGTGGTGGGAATGGGCGACCTCGCGCAGGACGTCAGGGTCAAAAACGTACTTCATTCACCCTCCCGGTTTACGAACCAGGAAGAAAAACATGGGGGTAAAAATACCGTGTACGCCGCCCTCGACCAACGCGTCCGCCGCGTTGTTCAGCAGCGTGCTGACCGCCCTGGTGCCCTCCGGGACCACCCGCAATTTCTCCGCAACCCTTAACGTCAAGTTCGTCAGGGCGCGGCCGGCCGGCGTACGCGGAATACTCATGAGACTGAGATCGCGGCCCTGCAGGGCGCGGTACCAGGGCGTCTCCGGGTCCGATTCCGGCGCCAGGTCGCGGGCCTCCAGGAGTTCGAATCCGGCATCGCGCGCGGCGGCGCCAATCTCCGGCGTGGAGGCGATATCCGGCAGTCCGTTCCCCGCCATGATAGTTTTCTTGATGCGTTGGTGCTCCGGGTTGCCGGGATCGAAATCATCGGTAAGACACCATTCGTAGCCCGCAAAACAGGCCCCCGGACGCAGCACGCGCAGGATCTCCCGGAACACCGCAGTCTTGTCCGGTGCGTGGGGCAGGGACTCGATGGCGAAGGCGGCATCGTAGCTGCCGCCGTTTTCGGGTACCTGCATGTAATCGCCGTGTATGAAACGGCACAACGGCCGGACATCCCGCGTGTGCACTTTCGCCCGCTCAACCTGGTAGGCGTTATTGTTGATGCCGGTAAAGCCGGCCCCGTAATGGCGCGCCAGGTTGCCCATCGGCCCCCCTACCCCGCATCCCACGTCGAGCACCTGCATCCCCGGTTTCAGGGAAAGCCGGTCGCCAAGAAAATACTGGTGCCTGAGCAGGGACGCCTTGAAGCTCTCGTCCCGCCGCCGGGGCGCAAAGTGAAAGGACGCACCCCAGCCGAACTCGTAGAAATCGGTCACCAGGTCATAGTAGTGATTGACCAGTTCTTGGTAACGCTCCTTTCTGTCCTCCGTGGTGGCGCCATCGTGCAGGGCGGTATATCCATCGACCACGGGTTTCACCTGGTCGGGGGCGAGATCCGCAAGGGAACGGGGACCCGGCGTATTGGTGAGTGTATCCGTCATTTGATCACTATATCAGAATTGCATGATTCATTGAGTGGGGTGTCAGCACCGGGCCGGGCCCGGCGCCGCTGCTCGTACAGGCCCAGCGCGTGCAGGGGAAAATACTGGCGGTACAGGACGTAGTCCAGCAGCGCGGTGCGGAAAAATACCCCGGCCATGTCCTGCCTGGGCCATGAGCCGCCGGCTTCCTGGGCGTCCATCAAGAACCGGGCGCCGCGGGTAATCGCACTCCAGTTCGCATCGCCCGCCTCGAGCAACGCGATCAATGCCCACGCGGTCTGGATAACCTGGCTTTCCCCGTGTTCCACGTAGCGCCCGGTCAGGCAACCGCTGTAATGCTCACCCCAGCCCCCGTCCTGCCGCTGGCGGTCCAGCAGCCACCGGCAGGCCGCACGCACTGCCGGATCACCGGGAAGGGCCCCGGCCGCGCGCAGGCCCCTGATACCGAACAAGGTGCCATAGATAAACTGCACGCCCCATACGCCGCGCCACGACCCGTCACTTGCCTGGGTGCGGCGCAGCCAGGCGCCGCCCCGCGCGATGGCGTCCGCCGATGCCTGGTCCGTGACCTGCGGGAAGCGCTCCCGGCAGGCCGCGAGCGCCGCGAGGCAGGACGCGGTGCACTCGACATAGGAACGCTCCGTCATCGAGTCGCCGAACATTTCGGCCGGGTTCAGCCATTCGAGGTCAAACGCGCTGCGGCGCGCCTCGTAGCTGCCGAAACCGCCGTCACGGTTCCGGGTACGCAACATGAACCGGACCGCATCGCCGAGCGCCTGCTCGTTCATAACTTCGCGGCCGGCGGCAAGGATACCCAGTACCGCTTCCGCGGTGCAGTCGCTCACCGGCCAGCCATGCCATGCCCCGGGGAAACACCAGCCACCCCCGGGGTCGGTGCGGTAAGCCTCGCGAAACCCTTCAAAGCCGGCGCCGATTTGCTGCCCGCGCAGGAAGCCGGCTCCCTTCCGCAGGGCGTCTCCAACCCCGTCCAGGCCGGGAACCGTTGCCAGCGCCTGCAGGGAAAAGCCCGTGTCCCACGAACTGCTCCGGGCGCCGGTGACCCGCGCGCCGCGCTCCTCGTCTTCCCAGATCCATCCGTCCAGTTGGTCCAGCGCCCGCTGGCAGTCATCGTCGTCCGGGTCACGCAGCCACAAGGCCAGGATATTGAGGAAACCGCTGACCGGGGAGATGTTGGTATGGCCGGTGGCTTGCAGTTCCCATCTTATCTGCCGGATCAGCGCTTCCATGCTGCGGGCGCGCAGGCGCTTGTTGTGGAACCGCTCGTACAACCGCGCAAACCCGTACCCGGCCCGCAGCCATACGCCGGGACGCGCGTAGAGGTCGGCCTCCCGCAACCGGTTCCGGCCCCTGGAAAAATCGGCCTTGTCAAACCCTTCGGGGAACAGTTCCTCCCGCAGCGATGCGATCAGGGGTGTGACCGGCGCCTGGAACCGGTGCGGGTAAACCGCGGCCATCGCCAGGTAGATAAGCCGGGTATGGCAGTACCAGTTCGAGGGATGCAATGCTGCCCAGCGCGGCAGGCTCCACAGTTCCGGCAGTATGGCGTTTACCCCGCGCCAGTCGTAAAGATTAAGCAGCGCCAGCCAGAACTTTCCCCAGCTCGGGATGCCGAGCACTCCTTCTTCCTGCAGGAAGCGCCGGGCGGGTTCGATTAACGGATCATCCCGTTCTACACCGAGCAGTCTCGCCGCGACGTAAACCAGGGTGGTAACAAACAGGTTGGGCGGCGGGTATTCGTGCAGGCTCCACAGGCCCCCTTCGAGGCGGGTGCATTCAAAGGAGCGCAGCACGCGCCGGCGCCGGCCGGGGTCGAGCGGATGGCCGATAATGTGGTGCAGCAGCACGTATTGCGCGGTGAGCATGGGACACCAGACCATCTCGCCCTCCCAGGCGCCATCCTCAGCCTGGAGGCTTAACAGGTGTGCGCTCGCGCGCTGCAATGCCGGACCGGCATCGGGCAGTTCATCCTTTTTCGGTTGCGCATGCCGGGAGTTTCCCTCGTTCGGCGCCATGGAGATCAGGAATACGCGGGACATTGCATCCCGGATCCGGTTATCTTTTTCTACGCCCGATCTTCTCGCCCAGTACAGTTTCTGAACGCCATTCACGAGCCACCAGAGACGAACGGCGATCGCGTGAACGATATCGCGCACCCGGCGCCAGGCAACCTTATCCCAGGACCGCGGGACCGCACCGGCGACTGCCCGGATCACCACCGCGGTGAATGCGAAACCCAGGCGGGTCGTCGATGTGTCTTCACAGCCGAGTAAACGTATGGTGCCCTTGCGTATCGCGGGCTTCATCCTCCAACCCCGGTACATCGCGTGTCTCAGCGCCACCATTTCAGCCCGGTGGTCGGCAAATACCTCGTAGATCCCCATGGCCAGGAACTCCGGGGCGCGGGTCACATGAATACGCCGGGTCTTGAAGTCGTGAAAGTCCCTGCTCCCGGCCAGCGCCAGCGCATCGCCGAAACCCAGCGTCATCCCCACCGCGGTCAGGGGGTGATAGTGCCCGGCCGCATCGCCGATAAGCACCCGCTCCGGGCTCCCGTAGCTGACGCGCTGCCTCAGTTCATTGGCCGCGGCGTTGAATTTCCCCGCCTGCAACGCCTCGACAAACGCCGCCCTGAGTGTCTCCGGCAATAAACCGGCATAGGATCCCGATAGCAACCCGAGCCTGTCCCTGGGCGTCCACTGGTCCAGCGGGATATCGGCGACTATCCGGACGGAACGCTCTCCCACATGGTATACCAGGAGCGGGCCCGGCGCTCCCAGCACCACGTGGCCGTAACCCTTCAGGGGCAGGTCCACGCCTTCCAGCATGACCCCCACCATACGCGAGCAGGGCATTGGTTTTGTCGATAAGCCCAGGGATTGGCGCACGATCGAGGCGCGGCCGTCGGCGCCGACGATGCGCGCCGCGTCCAGGGTTTGATCGGCGCCATTCCGGCTGTAACTGAGCCGGCCGTCGCCAACCTCGCGTACCCGCGCATGCAAAAGAAAGTCGATGCCCGGCTCGTTCTCAACCGCTTCATGCAGGCAGGAGACGAGTTCCGCATGCTCACATGCCAGGCCGTGAGAGCCGTCCGGGTAAGGCAGCATTATCGGTTCCGAACCATCTTCCGGGAACACCGCAAACCCTTTGCCCGTGATGCTGTGGGGCTGCGTATCGAGCGTTATGCCCACAGACTGCAACATGCGTACGGCAGGCGGATGCAGCCATTCGCCCGCCAGCCGCCTGGCAGCCTTGGGATTGGCTTCCAGCAGCGCCACCCGGGCGCCTTTCTGCGCGAAGGCAAGCGCGCACACACTGCCTACAGGTCCCGCGCCGACAACGGCTACGTCGTAACGGTCCAAAACAGTGCACTCACCGGAAAACGCTGGTCTGCGAACGGCGCCGGTAACTTACCCGGCAAGGCGTCCTGGGCCCCGTTACCCAGCTACCGTAATTCGGGGCGGGGAACCCGGTGTCCAGGTGAAAATCGAAGCGGTCCAGCAGTACGGTCCAGATCGCCTTCAACTGCAGGTAGGCAAAATGTTCCCCCATGCAGCGGTGTTTGCCGCCGCCGAAACCGATCAAGGCGTAGTGGTGTTGCTTGTGCTCGCTCGCGGGGGGAGCAAAACGCTCCGGAGCGAACCGCTCCGGGTCGGCAAACAGGTGGGGCAAACGGTGCGAGACCGCCGGCGACACCATTGCCAGGGCGCCGGCGGGAACGGCATAATCTCCGTAGTACAACGGCTTGAGCGCCTTGCGGATCAGCAGTATCAAGGGCGGGTGCAGCCGCTCGCACTCGCGCACGACGTTCTCCAGCGCCACCTGTTGCTTGAGGCCGGAGAGGCTCATGACCCCTTCTGCCCCGTACACGTCCTGCATCTCGTCTCTTACCTGCGCCAGGCAGGAGGCCGCCCGCAGCAGCTCCAGGCCGGTCCAGGTCGCCAGCACCGCGCTGGTGTGCTGGCCCGCGAACAACACCGTCAGCAGGATCCCGGTAATCTCTTCATCGCTCAACACGCGGCCGTCCTTGTAACTGGCCTGCATGAGCGCCTGCATGAAATCGTCCGGCGCCGCCCCGGAACGCCGGCGCGCCGCCATGACCCGGCTGAAGATCCCGGCAATTTTGCGCCGCGCCCGGTCACGGCTCCGGTGCGCCGGGATCGGCAGCCTGGGGAGGAAAAATCCCAGCACGTTGATGCCGTTCTGCAGGTCGTGGTACGCCTCGGCAAAACCCGAATCCACCTGCTCCCGGACCTCCTCACCAATGAGGCAGCGGCTGGCGATCTTGACGGTCAGTTCGTTCAGCGCGTGGGGCAGGTCGATGGTTCCGCTCTCGCCCAGCGCGCCGGCGAACAGCGTTGTCTCCTCGAACATGATGCGGGCATACCTGCGCATCGCGGCATCGCGCAGCGCCGGGTACAGGAACCCGAGCTGCTCGCTCATGATGTCCGGGGAGACGTCGTAGGCCACCCCGCGCCCGAAGATGGGCACCGTGAACTCGTAAACGGCCCTGGCTTCCAGCTGATCCTCCGGCGCCCTGAAATAAAAGTCGTGGGCTTCGGGTCCGGTGAACAGGTAGAACTCGCGGGGACCGAGCCGGAAGCGCACCAGGTCGCCGTGCTCGCGCCAGGCCCGGCCGAGCATCGACACCGGGTCCCGGTAAAACTCCGGCAGGTGACCGAGCAACGGCCATTTACCCGAGAGTTCGGGTACGGGTTTCGCGGCCTGCGGCGCGGGCTGATCCGGAGACAGGGTTGCGGCGTCGTGGGAGCGGGATGCCATGCCCGGCCTCAATAGACGTACGGCAGCATTGAATAACGCACCCGCTGCTTGTAGCGCCACCACAGTTCGCCGTACTTGGCGCGGCAGCGGCGCTCATCGCGCCTCGAGCGATGCCACAACAGGCACGCCAGCCATGCAGGCAGCAGGTAGGGGACCCAGGATGCGAACCCGGTGGTCAGCGCGAACGCCAGGTAGATACAGATCTCGCCGGTATAGTTGAGATGCCGCCCGATGCCCCAGAACCCGGAGACCAGCAGGCGGCCGTCCAGGGACCGGGCGGGCTGCCCCCAGATCGTGGCCCCGGGGTCGCGCTTGAAGCGGTGCTTTTGCTCGTTGGCGCCGCGGAACAGCCAGAAACCGAGGATGAACAGCAGGACGATCGCGCCGGCCGCCATGGGGGACAGCGGCTGTCCCGGTACATCGACCAGCCACCAGCCGGCGAGGCAATAGAAAAACGGCACCAGCACATAGTCTCCCCAGACCAGCATCCATCCGAAACGCTCGCTGATCAGGTCCCAGGTATGGACCATGCCGTGTTCGAACTGGAAGTAATTGAGCACGTACAGGAAAGTGAAGACCTGGTACAGCGCCATTGCCGGGGTCAGCCCGCTATAGGTTTCGTACTGCGCCACGGCAAACGATGCGTTGAACAGCGCCAGGCCGATGAGCGAAGGGCGGTAACTGAACATTTTCAGGTCCACCCCGAACCAGGCCGGGCTGAGATCCCGCCCGAAGAAGAAACCCCGCCAGAATCCCGGCGCTGCCTCCTGCGCACGGGCGCCGCGCCAGTACAACAGTCCGGAAAGCGCAAACGAGAATACATTCGCCGCCACGAACAAGGCGGCAAACCGGGTATGCAGCGCCGACAGCGAGAACCAGCCGGAGACGTGGGCAAGAGCCATCACAACCACGGTCGCCAGGAACAGGGTCAGGCCGTTGAGCCTGTAGGTCCGTGATTTCCCGTCAACCTGCGGCCCTTCGATACGGGTCCCCGGCAGCGCCATCGAACCCAGGAACAGGACGCCGACGAACACCAGCAACAGCGCTGCCGCCTCCAGCACGGCGCCGGGCGACAACGCGGATGATACCAGGCGCTCCTCAGACAGCGGCATTCCCGTTCTCCGCCGCGCGCGCCAGGTACTCCCGCCACTTGCGTACGGTCACGCTCTGGAAAGCCTGGACCACCGGGTTGAACTCGATGGGGCGGGCTTCCCAATGCTTCTCGTAACCCTCCTGCTCCGCTTCCACGGCAAACCGGTCCTGGTTGAGCAACGGGCCGATGAGCACGCGATTCGAGATTTTCAGAACCGTGGTCATGGCGATACGGGGAATGCGTATAGGCAGCAACGGGATCTTCAGCGACTTGAAGTAGAACAGGAAGAAGTTCCGGGTGGTGCGCTCGTCGATTGGCAGCACAAAAAGCCAGTGTTTTATCTCGTCATCGGTGTTCGACCACTGGTAGGGGTATTGAAAGCAGAGATCCATGTGATTGGTGCGGATGCGCTTGTGATCGACAAACAGTCCGGAGATGCGCCCGCGCCCGACCTTGGTATCGTAAGCCAAGTGCACGTCGTCACCGACGGTTTCACAACGGGTGAGGACCGCGCCTTCTTCGAAAGGACGGTAGCGGCGGTGCAGCCAGGCATGGGTGAAGTCGCTGACGTTATCGATCACCATCGAGTGGTGGGCCGAGCAGGTGAAGGTCAGCGGCACACAGGCCCAGCGGTCGGAACCTTCGAGTTCGGGGATGTCCGGGATCCCGCGCGCCTCTGCCTGCGCCGGGTCTCCCGGGAACAGCCAGACCAGGCCGTAACGGACCTTTACCGGGTAGGTCCGGAGAGAGACATTCGGGAGGTCCTGTCCGAGGCGGTCGTGGGCGGTAGCGACACAGCGCCCGTTTTCATCGTACTCCCAGCCGTGATAGGCGCACACCAGCCGGCAATCTCTCACATTGCCCAGCGAGAGTTTGATCTGGCGATGGGCACACCGGTTCTCGAGCGCATGAAACGAACCGTCTTTCCCCCTGAACAGGGCAATGGAACGTTTCCAGAAAACGACCTCGACCACTGTGCCCGGCTTGACCCGGCGCACCTCTTCCACCGCGTACCAGTAATCCGGGTCCATGCCCGCGGCGCGCGCCTGCTGGCGCAGGTTGGCGGCCTGTTCGAAGCCGGGCGGCGAAGCCTGCGCCCCGTTCATTTCGGACCCGCTTCGGAAGCTGCCTGTACACCCTGTGCCGGCATGAGGTCCTCCCCTTCCCTGGTGGTATCCTGTCCCGTACCGTTCAGTCTCGGGCGTTTTGCCTCCGGGTTCGTGATCACCTTGCGCTGGTGGTAGTGAAACGCGTAGGCCTCGTGCACCGCGGCGCGGATGCTGGTCGGCCGGTAGCCGAGCTCCCGCCTCGCCTTGCCCGTGTCGGCGTGCAGGCGCTTGCGCAACAGGCGGATGGCGCCGGGGGTGAAGCGTTGCGGAAAGTCCGGGTGGAACCGGCTCAGGTAAAAACTCGCCACCTCCGAGAAGACAAGCATCAGGGGAGACGGAATCCGCCGCGCAGGTCGCTCAACGCCTGAAACCTCCTCGAACAGGTCCAGGATCTCGGTGATGGTCTTGTATTCGCTGCTGAAGATATACTTTTCCCCCGAGCGTCCCTTGTGCATACACAACAGGTGCCCTTCTACGATGTCCCTGGCCGCGACAAACTCGAAACCGCCGTCTATGTAGGCGCGGAGTTTGCCGTTGGTATAGTCGCACAGGGTCCTGCCCAGGCGCGAGGGGAAATAGTCATTCCCCCCGACCACCGCACAGCAGGTTGCGACCACGACATCCTGTCCTGTCGCCGCGGCGCGCCAGCACTCGTTCTCGACGAGTGACTTGCTGCGCTCGTAGGGCATGGTGCGCTCCATGGGGTAGAACTGCATCGTCTCGTTGCTGGGCGCGGACGGATTGTCCAGGTCGTATCCGACCGCGCTGAACGAGCCTGTCACCACCACCCGTCCTGCCTCCGCCTCCCGCGCTGCTTTCAGCACGTTGCGGGTGCCGGCAACGTTGCACTCGAACACGTTGCGGCGATGGGCCCGGTTGCCCTCGATGGTCGAGATCAGCGCCGCGACGTGGTAGACGCCCTGACAGCCCTCAAGCGCGCGCCGGGTGTCATTCAAATCCCGGATATCGCCGTACACGCGTTCGACATCAAGGCCTTCCAGCGCTTCGTTATTGTCCTCGTGCCTCAGCAGCACCCGCACCCGGACGCCGTCGTCCAGCAGCCGGCGCAACAGGTTCGCGCCCACGTGCCCGGCCGAGCCGGTCAGGAAAACGGGCGCTGCCGATGTGCCCTCAGGTGTGCTTGATCCCAATGCCATTTGATGCTCTGATGATAAAGTCGGTCTGCTTCCGGGTCTGGACTGTTATTGTGTTATGCGGCTCGCGTTTCAAGGTTCTTATTTCAGCTTCACGCGTTATTATCAGGGGGACTCTGAACCGGTACTGGCTGTTCAAAATTTCGGCATATTATATCGAAAAATCATAGGCTTGTCAACCCGCGGGATTGGCGGAAGTCTCGGGGTCAGAGTAAGAATTTCGTCAGAAATTTTACTCTGACCCCTTAATTCTTTAGAGTAACAGGCATGAGCGCATCCGCAGGCACGGACAGGCCCAGAAAAATTGCCATCATCGGCGCGGGAGTTTCGGGGCTCGGGGTTGCCTGGGCATTGCACCGGCACCCGGACCGGTTCGATTTCCGGCTCTATGAAGCGCAGTCCCGGGTCGGCGGCAACGCCGTGACCGTGGACATGCCGCAGGAAGACGGGTCCTCCATCCCGTTCGATATCTCCGTCACCGCGTGCATTCCTTCGGTTTACCATCATATTCTCCTGTTCATGCAGCAGCACGGTATTGACCTGGTCGATACCCGGTTCAGTTACAGCGTGAAGTACCGCGGCGGCACCTACGCGCACGATTTCGATTCCGACATCAGGCGCCAGTTGCAACCGGAGATCAGGAAGTTCCAGAAGCTGCTCAGGCGCCTGAAACAGTTCGGCCGGCTCAACCGGTCCAGGTCGCGCCTGCTCAACGCGCTCAACCCGTACAATTACCTCAGCATGGGCGCCCTGCTCAACTTCGGCAGGTTCTCCGGCGACTTCAGGTACAAGATCCTCAAACCCATGTTCGTCAACTTCCTGATGGCGACCAACGTGTTCGATATGCCCGCGTCCCTGTTTTCCCGCTACCTGGAGTTCTTCGACATCGAAACCGCGACGCCGATGCAGACCTGGGGCGGGGGCACGCGGCGTATCTATGAAGCCATGTCGGCGGACTTTCAGGACAGGATCTACCTGGACCGGCCGGTCCGGAAGGTGCGCCGGGGAGCGTCCGGTGTCGCGGTAGAAGACGAAAACGGGGAAACGGAGACCTTCGACGGCGTGGTTTTCGCGTGCAACGCGAACCAGACGCTGATGATGCTGGATGAACCGACCCTGCTGGAGAGCTTCCTGCTGTCTTCGATCCGTTACGAGAGCGAACTGCACAACCACACGGTCGTTCATTCGGACGCCTCGGTGCTACCGGACAGTGCGGTCAAGGCGCTGGACACCCGCAGCAACCACATCGAACAGTACGGCGCCAGGCCGGACAACTACGAGATCACCTACATCATGCACAACCAGCAGCCCTGGGCAAAACGCTCGGACAAGCCGTGCCTGGTGACCTATAACCCGGTCAGCCCCATCGACGAGGGAAAGATCGTGAAGAAGTGGTGGTTCCAGCACATCGTGCACGACGTGCGCCACGTGGCCTTGCTGGTCCACCTGTTCCGGTTTGTCCAGGGCAAAAGACGCACCTGGCACTGCGGCGCCCACACCCTGATCAACAGCCAGGAGACTTGTTTTGTAACCGGCCTGGTGACCGCCAGACAACTCGGGGCGGACTACCCGTTTGAGGATGCCGAAGCGCGTAAATGGTTCAACTTCTATGGGCGCCTGATGTACGGCCTGCGCTTAAGGAAGGCGTAAATAATGTGTCGCAAGCGACAATTTAACAGACTGGATTCCCGCCTTCGCGGGAATGACGAATAACACCAGATTGGTGGGGTCAGAGTAAAAATTCTTCGAATTTCTTACTCTGACCCCTGATGCCGCGGGATTGACTGGAGTTTCGGGGTCGGAGTAAGAATTTCGCCAGAAATTTTACTCTGACCCCTGCATTCAGCGGGAACTACTTTACAATTTACCCAGGGCCTTTAGTACCTTCTCCGGTGTGATGGGCAGTTCGTGTATGCGCA
>JAPPLI010000081.1:26979-54301 GCA_028819495.1 Gammaproteobacteria bacterium
TTACCCAGGGCCTTTAGTACCTTCTCCGGTGTGATGGGCAGTTCGTGTATGCGCACGCCGATGGCATTGTAGATGGCATTGGCGATGGCCGCGGCCGGCACGATCACGCACAGTTCGGACATGCTCTTGGCGCCGAAAGGTCCGGTAGGTTCGTGGGATTCGACGAAAATGCTTTCGATTTCCGGCGGCATCTCCACGGCCGTGGGGATCTTGTAGTCCAGGAAATCGCCGGAGAGGCAGGCGCCGGTATCCTGGTCGAACTGCAGGTGCTCCATCAACGCATAGCCCATGCCCTGCTGGAATCCCCCTTCCACCTGGCCCTGGGCGGACTTCGGATGAAATACCTGGCCTATGTCCGAGGCATGGACCACGCGCAGGACCTCAACCACACCCGTATCCGTATCCACTTCCACTTCAACGAACTGGGCGGCATTAGGCGAAGGATTGGAAGGCGGCGCCTGGCTGGCCGAACCGATGATGGTGCCTTTCTCTTCGATTGTCGTCGGCGCCGGTCCCTGTTCGGTCATCTGCACGAACGGCGACTCGGCGCGCGCGATAATCTCCGTGATCGGCACACCGGAATCCGGAGAGCCTTTGACCATCACCTTTGCGTCTTCCAGGTACAGGTCTTCCGGATTGGCCTCCATCACCGCACCGGCTGCCTTGAACAAACGCTTTTTGGCCTCGACCGCCGCGGCTTTTGTGGCCAGGCCGGCCGAATAGGTGGCGCGACTGGCATGGGTGGGCGCGTCGAACGGCGCGGTATCGGTGTCCGCGTAAACTACCTTGATTGCTTCGGGGGGCAGGGTTAATTCTTCCGCAACCACCTGGGTCAGCATCGTGATCTGACCGGAACCGAGGTCAACATTGGATGACACGATATCGGCCGTGCCGTCACGGTTCATCTTCACCGTGGCCCCGGAATGTTCGAGGATGTCGGGGAAGCCCACGCAACCGCTCACCCAGAGGGGATGGCAGGCAAATCCGATCCCGCGTTTTCTGGAGCCTTGCGAAGAACCGGGCGCATTGCGGCTGCCGAAGCCGATCCTTTCAGATCCTTGTTTCAGGCAATCATCCAGCCGGTAACTATTCAGTTTATGTCCCTGTAATACGGGGTGGGGATCGCCTTCCTTATGGGTATTCCTGGAACGGAAATCGAAGGGATCAAGGCCCAGTTTTTCGCAGATTTCATCATTCTGGGATTCCACCGCGAAACAACCCTGCGGCGCGCCGTAACCCCGGTAACCGCCGCCGATAATGTTGTTGGTATACACCGCGAACCCTTCCCAGGTCTGGTTCGGGCATTTCCACGGGAAAAACGTCCCGTACAGGCCATGCACCATGATGACTTCGGCCCCGTGCGTGGCATGGGCGCCGGCATCCAGGATACTTCTTATATGGCGCGCGGTGTAAGTCCCGTCATTCTTTACCCCGGTCTTGAGATAAACCTTGATCGGGTTGCGCGTGGTCGAGATGAAATCCTCCCAGCGGCTGTGTTCGATGCGTACCGGGCGGCCGGTTTGAAGACTCAAAATTGCCGCGATGGGTTCGATATGGCCGATGTCCAGCTTGCCGCCGAAACCGCCGCCGATATAGGCGGGCTTGACCACGTTGATCCGGCTTTCAGGAATATCCAGCGCCACGGACATCTTTTCCCTGAGACCGAAACCGTGCTGCATGGAGGAATGCACCGTCAACCTGCCGTCGGTTTCACTGTCCACCACGCAGACCCGGGGTTCCATGTAACAGGTATGCACGCGCTGGGTCTGGTACACGCCCTCGAAAATATGGTCCGCTTCGGCAAACCCGGCTTCCAGGTCGCCGAACACAAAAGAGGGGTTTTTGGCAACATTGCCGGGCGCGGTATCATGCAGTTGCGGCGCGCCGTCCTGCATCGCCGCTTCCGGGTCGAACACCGTGGGCAGTTCCTCGTATTCCACGTCTATGAGCAGTAACGCGGCTTCGGCAATCTCTTCCGTGGTCGCCGCGACGGCAGCCACGGGCTGGCCGGCCCAGCGCACCCGGTCGCTCATCACGACAAAGTCCTGCACCATGCTTTTCGCGTCATGGGGGACAAAATAAACCGGGCAGAATTTATTCTGCGGGACATCGGCATGGGTAATGACCGCCTTGACGCCCGGCAGTTTTTCCGCCTCGCTGGTGTCGATGCCGAGGATCCTGGCATGGGGGTACGGGCTGCGCAGCAACCTCGCGTGCAGCATTCCCGGCAGGCTGAAATTGACTACGTAATGTTTACCGCCGGTGATTTTGTCATAAGCATCGGGGCGGGTGACGCTTTTGCCGACTACATTGAGTTCCGTCATGGTTGTGTTCCCCCTATGATGCTTGCAGACGCGCTGCCGCCAGTTTGATGGCGTCAACAATTTTCGTGTACCCGGTGCACCGGCACAGGTTGCCGGAGATGCCCTTGCGGATATCATCTTCACCGGGATCCGGGTTGTCGGCCAGCAACTGTTTAGCGGCCATCATGATCCCGCAGGTGCAATAACCGCACTGCACGGCGTCGGCATCGATAAATGATTGTTGTATCGGGTCCAGTTCACCGTTGCTGCGCAGACCTTCCACCGTGGTGACTGCCCTGCCCTTGACCTGCAGCGCCAGCGTCATGCAGGAATACACGGCCCTGCCGTCAACCAGCACGGTGCAACAGCCGCAACCGCCGGAATCACAGCCTCTTTTTGATGCGGTCAGCCCGGCCGTCCCGCGTAAGGTATCCAGTAAACTGTCATAGGGTTGTACCGCGACTTCGTGTGCTTCGTTATTAACATTCAGTGAAATCACCTGTTTCATTATTCTTCTCCCTTCATCTGGCGCGTTCGAGCGCCTTGCGTATCGCCCTGGCCACCAGCACCCGGGTCATCTCCGCACGGTATTCCGCAGACGCCCTGTGGTCCGAGATGGGGTCCACATCGGATTTTGCCGCTTCCGCTGCCCTGTCGATGGTCCCGGCGTCGACTACGGCGCCGACCAGCGCCTGCTCGGCGGACCCTGCCCTGGCCGGGGTTTCGCCTGTCCCCCCGCCGACAAACACCCTGGCCTGGCTGCATGTATTCGACCTGTCCATTGTCAGCGCAACGGCAACATTGAGAATGGCAAGGTCGTTGGCATTGGTCTCCAGCTTGATGAATGCGCTGGCGCTGCCTGCCGCTGGCTGCGGCAGCGTTATCGCGGTCACGAACTCATCCGGTGCCAGGCAATTTTCAAACAGGCCGGCAAAAAATGCCTCCATGGGGATATCACGGCTGCCGCCGGGCCCGTGCGCCCGCACCGCGCCGTCAAGCGCCAGGAAAGCGGTGGGCAGGTCAAAGAAAGGACAGGACGCCGCGATGGAACCGCCCACGGTGGCGGCATTCATAATCTGGACGGGCGGGTAACTGATCGCGTCTTTCATCGCGCCCAGCCACGGCTGCTGCCCGATACTCCCGTCTTCTTCCAGTTGGGCAAACAGGGTCGTCGCGCCGATAACGACACCATCGGAATTTGCCGTGATGTAATTTAAATCCAGGTTCCGGATATCGATTAACGCCTCGACACCCGACAGCAACCCCCTGGCGGCAAGCCCGTGTAAAAATGTGCCGCCGGCAACGATCAGCGCGCTGTCTTCGTATTGCTGTAACAGTTGTACGACAGCGGTTTCATTTTCAGGGTTATGGTATGTTTCGACACTGGTTAATGCCACTGTGATTCTCCCGGCCTGTTGTTCTTAAGTTTCAATCCGGCTTCGTAACGCGGCGGCAAATTCATCTCCCATGGAATCCGCCGCTTTCTGCACCATTCCCGAAATTATCACAGCTAAAACCGGTGTGTCCACACCAAGCGGGCAAATAAATCTGCCTCGGTGCGTTTGTACGAGCCGTTGTCCTTGTTCCAGTCGTGGTTCAGCGTCACCGTCAATTCATTGCCCGGGACGATAATCCAGCGCAACTGGCTTTGGAACGTCATGATATGGGTTTCCGACTCCTGTTGCAGGTAATTGGTCCAGGACAGGGTCGGGGTGAAGTTGATATTGACGCGCGCCCGGTTGATCTCGAACTCGAAATCCCCTGCCGGCAAGTCGATGTCGAACACCCGGCGTTCCAGGGTGAAGTAGAACCTGGGGGCCGGCCGCCACCTCAGAATCGCGTGGACGTCGATGATGTCCCCGTCATAGAATTCGCCGAACTTGTACTTGATTTCCGTGGAAACCGGCCGGTGCACGGCCGTCACCAGCTTGCCCCACAGGGAGTAGAAATCGTAATCGCCGTCGGGGATCACCACGCCGGGCTGGATCTCGAAGGGTTCGAACAGGGTTTCATGGTACCAGTTGCCCCAGGTTGCAAGCTGGTCGCCGTCATGGCTTTCCAGGTCGAAAAACCGCACGTACACGTTGGAACTCTCCAGTTCGTTGTCCAGCGTCGTCGTGAATGACGATTTGAAACCCCAGTTAATTATCCTGAGCAGGCGGTTATTTTCGGGTCTTACCCGGTAGCGCAGTTCGCCCACGTATTTCCTGATGCCGGAACGGTTGACGAAACCGAGGGCCGGGTTGAAGTTTTCCTGGATCTCCTGGTAACTGGCCACGGCGTTCCAGCGGTCGTTGGGGAAGTTCAGCGTGAGGCCGTAGGACCAGTCGTCATTGTCGATGTCCTCGCTGAAAGACTTCATCACGTACGCGTCGGCCACGAACACCTGCGAACCGAACAGGTTGCTGTTGCGGTAGCGGTAATCGAGGCCGGCGACGCCGTTGTCGTTGCCGCTTACGGGATTGCCGTAAGTCATCATCGCGCCGATTCTGGATTCTTCCTGGATATCACTGGCGACCCGGGCCACGGACAGGTTCTTCGAGCCGACCTCCTGCCCGCCGGCCATCTGCGTGTTCAGCAGGCCCAGGGTATAGCGCCCTACGCGGCCGCTCAGCTTGGCGCCGATATCGATGTCAAGAGGTTCCGGGTTTTCCCGGTCGAAGGCAAGGCCGATACGTCTTGAGAAAAACGGGATGCCGTTCACTTCCTTGAGACCGCCGAACTCGAAGATATCCGCATCCCGGACAAAGATATCGCGCTGTTCCGGGAAAAACAGGTTGAAGCGGGTAAGGTTGGTCTTGATGTCGTCCACGACGGTATTGGAAAAATCCGGGTTGACGACCAGGGACGCGTTCAGCGAAGGCGTAAGCTTGTAGATGATCTCCGCGCCGGGCTTGATGGTGAGGTCCTTGTCGCCGCCGTCATAGCGGCGCCGGTAACGGGCCGCGGCCTGGGGTTTTATGTCCAGGCCCAGCCCCTGGTCGAGGTCCTCCAAGCCCACCAGGTCACCATAGGCAGCCACGTAGAAAAAGCTTTTGTCCTGGTCATAGTTGCCCCAGGTTGCGAATTCATTGCGGCGCCTGATGTAGCGTTCCAGTTCAAGCCCCCAGGCCGGCGCATTCACGTCCATGGACAGGGTTTTGAAGGGGATGGCGAACTCGGCGATCCAGCCCTTGTCGTCTCGGCTGGCGGCGCCGTACCAGATACCGTTCCATTCACGGCGGAATGAAGTGTTGTTCTCGATACGGGCGTCGCCCTTGGTGCCCAGGGCGTTCAGGTAAAACAGGAACGCGTTTTCGCGGTCCAGCATGCTGTCGATGGCGACGGTGAAGATGTCGTCGTTTATCATCTCTTCGTCTTCCCGCATTTCCAGGGCGACGATGGCGTCCGGTTCGCGGTCATACAAGCGCACGCCCACGTACAGCATGTCGCTGTCGTAGGCCAGGAACGCTTCCGTCTTTTCGCTGACTTCCGCGCCCTCCACCGGCTCGCGCTGGTAGAACTTCGTGACCCGGGTCGCCTCCTTCCACAGCGCATCGTCCAGCACGCCGTCGATTACCGGCGCCTTGTCCGTTCTCTGGATGCGGAGCTGCGGTTCATTGGCGTGGCTCGAAGCGACTGCCGCGCACAACACCAAAGGCAACAGGAAATGCCTCATGTCAGTAACCTGCCGGGGGCCAGTTGGCTGACCAGGTCATCCCCGATACCGGCCTGTTCCAAGGGTGACGACCCGGTGATCAGGGCGGTTGCCAGCTTCGCCATGCCGGGAGACGTCTGCACCCCGTAGCCGCCCTGGCCCGCCAGCCAGAAAAGCCCTTCCGTCCTGGGGTCGAAACCAACGACGAAGGTCTTGTCCGGCGCAAAAGTGCGCAGGCCCGCCCAGCGATGGGTCACGCGTGATACCTCCAGGCCCGTTGCCGTTTCAAACCGGTCCACCGCCAGCGCCACGTCCAGTTCCTCGGGCTGGGCGTCACAGGGAGGGCTGGGCGTCTCATCCGCGGGCGACAGCAGCAATGCGCCGGCATCCGGCTTGAAATAGAACTCCTCCTCCACGTTGACCATCAGGGGCCAATCGGTGATATCGTGTCCTTGCGGCGCGTCGATCAGCATGGCCGTACGGCGTTTCGGCTGCAACCCCAACGGGTCCAGTCCCGCCAGACGTGCGATCTCGTCCACCCAGGCGCCGGCGGCATTCACGACCAATGGCGCGCTCAGCGTTTCATCCCCTGTAACGACTTTCCACAGGCCGTTGCCGCGGGACAGACTCCGGACTTCACGGCCGGAATAAAGTTTCCCGCCGCGCTCGCGCAGGCGCCGCAGGAACCCCTGCAGGATGGCGTCCACGTCCAGGTCGCCGCCGGTATCATCCAGCACCCCCCCTTTCAGGTAACCGGGCAGGATGATTGGGACCTGTTTCCGGACCTGCTCGGGGTTAAGTCCCTGCAGGGATGGGACCTCATTGTGGAGCGAGGCCAGGGCTTCGGCCTGGTCCGGCCGGCCGAAAAAGACGCAGGGCCGGGGGTGCAGTAACGGGACATCCGTAAATCCCGGGGGAGGCGAACGGTAGAACGATTCGCTCGCAGCCGTGATTGCGCGCACCGCGGCGTTGCCGTACGAGACCACGAAAAACGCGGCGGAGCGGCCGGTGGCATGATAGCCCGGCTGGGGTTCCCGCTCCAGCACGATGACGCGCGCCGTCGCCGCCAGTTCGGCGGCTGCGGAGACACCGGCGATACCGGCGCCGATGACGATGATGTCGGCAGATGCAGCCATTACTTGCAACAGGGGACGCTGCCAGCCGGCAGGACCGAACCGGTAGCGTCCGGCGTGTTATTATCTTCATTTTATCACGTGTCAGGAGACTAATACCGGGGTTACAACATGACTGGCATATTCAGATACGGGACCAGGCGTTTATTGGCGGGCGCTGCCGCCATTCTTGCGTTTTGTTTTACCGCGCAGGCTTTTTCCGCGCCGCTTGAAATACAGTGTTGCAACAGCGCCGACAAGGCGCTGGTGGAGAAACTGTTCAACCAGGGTTTCAGCGGAGGGAACCTGGCTGTACTGGATGAAGTCATGTCAGAAGATATCCACTTTGACGATCCCATGTTCCCGGAGGGTCTGGATGGAATAAAGGCGATGGTAAAAAAGAACAACGAAAGTTTCGAGGGCTGGCATTTCAAAATGCACGACCTTTTGTGCGATGCGGACAAGGTCATCGTCCGCTGGACCGGATACGGCAGGCACGTTGCCTCCTTCATGGGGGAAACGCCAACGGGGAACGACGTTGA
Organism: Gammaproteobacteria bacterium; assembly: GCA_028819495.1. Classification (GTDB taxonomy): domain Bacteria; phylum Pseudomonadota; class Gammaproteobacteria; order Eutrophobiales; family Eutrophobiaceae; genus JAAXHV01. The sequence continues at coordinate 34,574 of JAPPLI010000081.1, forward strand.
GTTGACCGGCATCTCCATCTACCAGGTAAAAGCCGGTAGGATTGTTGCTGACTGGGTTATCCCGGACAACCTGGGTTTTCTCATGCAAATCGGGGTATTGGAACCGGTCGATATGACCGGAGCGCCGGAAAATCGCACCGCGGGAGGACAGTAATGCTGCCGGTAACTTACGAAGACGTCTCCCAGGCCCGCGAACGGGTGTATCAATACCTGCGCCCTACCCTGCTCAATGAATGGCCGCTGCTGAGAGAGCGGCTCGGTTTCCGTTACCTGCTGAAACACGAAAACCACCAGCCCACCGGGGCGTTCAAGGTGCGCGGCGGCATCAACCTGGTGAGCCGCCTGTCCAGGGAGCAGAAGCAGCGGGGCATCATCAGCTGCACCACCGGCAACCACGGGCAATCGCTGGCGTATGCGGCGCGGCAGTTCGGCGTCGGTTGTACCCTGGTGGTGCCGGAGAACAACAATCCGGGGAAGATCCAGGCCATGCGGGCGCTGGGCGCCGAACTGATCGAACACGGCAAGGATTTTGACGAGGCGAAGGGATACTGCGAGAAACTGACGCAGGAACGGGGACTGCGCTACGTGCATTCCGCCAATGAACCCATGCTGATCGCCGGGGTCGGCACCATGGCCGACGAGATATTCGACCAGGAACCGGCGCCGGACGTGGTTATCGTACCCATCGGCCTGGGCAGCGGCATTTGCGGCACGGCCGTGGTCGCGGCGGAGCGCAACCCCGGAACGCAGGTGATCGGCGTGCAATCCGCGGGGGCGCCCGCGGTAACGGAATCCTACAAGACCGGGAAAATCGTCCAGTACGACTCGCTCGATACCATCGCCGAAGGACTGGCGACCCGGGTACCGGCGGAGATGACGCTGGACATCATGCGCCGGCTGGTGAGCGATATCATCCTGGTGACGGATGAGGAGATCAAACAGGCCATGGCCTGGCTGCTGGAGGCCACCCATAACCTGGCAGAACCTTCCGGCGCCGCGGCCACCGCGGCCGCGTGGAAACTGCGCGGCAGGTTCAAAGGGAAGACGGTTGCCGGCATCCTGTCCGGGGGTAACTGCGATTTGCGGTTGCTGGCGGAGGTCTGTGGACAGTTGGGGTCAGAGTAAGAATTTCGCCAGAAATTTTACTCTGACCCCTGCAATTTCCTGATGGGTGGGGTCAGAGTAAAAATTCTTCGAATTTCTTACTCTGACCCCGAAGAAGCCGGGGATTCCGGGAGATATGAACGCCTCTGAATCTTCTTCAGCAGGTCCATATCCATAATCCACAGGCACAGCAGCAGGCGGGCGCCGGGTTGCAGGCTGTTGACGAAGTTCACCTGGGCGGCAGGCTTGTCCTGCAATTCCTTGAGCGTCCTGATACCGTCGGCGATACACGCCGCTATTTCGTCGCTCAGGTTCAGGTCGGCTATATCCAGTTGCCCGGCCTGCTCCACTGTTTCCCTGCCGAACAGGAAGGCCAGTTCATCCTGCGCGCGTTCAAAATCTTCCCTGGTTTCGACAAAGTCATCGTCAGGGCACATATCTGCAAAGTATCCGGGTCATGGAAATTCGGGAAATTCCGGGACAGGTGGGGTCAGAGTAAGAATTTCGTCAGAAATTTTACTCTGACCCCTGCAATTAAGTGTTGTGTCCCCGAATTTCCCGAATTGCCAGAGCAGAGTGTAATATATAGCCTAGAAACACAACCGGCAAACGTTTCCACATGGCAATTACCCCAGAGACCACCATTGAAATCAGCAAGGAAGACCTGAAGTTTTCCGCCGCCCATTTCACCATCTTCTCAGCCACCGAGCGTGAACGGCTGCACGGCCACAACTTCGGGGTCTACGTGTCCGTCACCGCGCCGGTGGGCGGGAACGGCATGTGTTTCAACTATACCGAGTTGAAATCCCGGGTCAGGACATTATGCAGGGAACTGGATGAATATACCCTGTTGCCGGCGCAATCCCCGTACCTGGAGATCACCGAAAACGACGGGCAGTATGTGGTCGGCTTTAACGACGAAACCCTGTATTTCTCGAAGAAGGACACCAAACTGCTGCCGTTGCGGAACACCACCGTGGAGGAGTATTCGCATTACCTGCTGTCCCGCCTGGTGCAGGACGAGACGTTCTTTGATCCCGACACCATCATTGCAATCGTCCTGAAGGTATCATCCGGGCCGGGACAATGGGGCTCGGCCAGTTGGAAAGCGGAGGGCGGGAATTGAGAATATGACTAAAAATCTGATTGTTACCGGCGGCAGCAGGGGGATCGGTCTGGCGGCGGCTGAACTGTTTCAGGGACATGGTTATCGCGTCATTAACCTGTCCCGCTCCCCGGCGCCGCTGGAGGGCGTGGTGAACCTGGCGGTTGACCTGGGCGAGGCGGACTGGGACCGGGCCGGCGCCGCCGAACTGCATTCGCTTATTCCGGACAAACAGCATATCGTCCTGGTCCACAATGCCGGCTTGCTGCGCGAGGACTCGGCGCTGGACCTGGACGGGGAAGCATTGCGGGAGGTATTGCAGGTCAACCTCGTCGCGCCGGTGCAGTTGAACCGGCTGGCGCTGCCGCTGATGGAACAGGGTTCCGCCATACTCTACGTGGGTTCGACACTCAGTGTGAAAGCCGTAGCGAATACCTGCTCCTACAGCACCTCGAAACACGCGCTGGCGGGCCTGATGCGCGCCACCTGCCAGGACCTGGCCGGCAGCGGCATTCATACGGCGTGCGTCTGTCCGGGTTTTACCGAAACGGACATGTTGCGCGAGCTCGCCGGCCATGATGCCGCGGTGCTGGACAGCCTGACTGAGAACGTTACCATGGGCCGTTTGATCGACCCGGTGGAGATTGCCGAAACACTGTACTTCTGCGCCCTGCATCCGGTGATGAACGGCGCAACGGTCCAGGCCAACCTAGGTCAGTTTGAACGTTGAAATTCGGGAACAGGTGGGGTCAGAGTAAAAATTCTTCGAATTTCTTAATCTGACCCCTGGTGCCGCGGAGCTGACGGGACTCTCGGGGTCAGAGTAAGAATTTCGTCAGAAATTTTACTCTGACCCCTGCAATCAGGTGTTGTGTCCCTGAATTTCCTCTCCCCCGTCCAGGGCCAGGTAGCGGCCCAGGTAATGCACCAGGATATACAGCGGTATGGTGTCGACTAAGGCCACCAGCATCTTGAACAGGTAGTTGCTGGCCATCAGCACCAGCAGCTGCTCCAGCGAGATGGCTCCGGCCAGGAAGACGGCCCCGAAAGTGATGCTGACTACCATGAATGAATCCACCCCCTGGCTGATCAGCGTGCTGAAGTTATTGCGCAACCACAGGTGCCGGCCCCTGGTCAGGCGTTTCCAGAAGTGAAACAGGTAAACGTCGCAGTACTGCGCCGCCACGTAGGCCAGCATGGAGGCCAGCACCGCCCCGGAGGTGCACGCATAGATCAGGTGGAACAACTCGACGGAACCTGACACAAGTTCACCATTGGGCAGGGTGAATTCCTCCGCCAGTTCCAGCACCTGCCACGGCGGCATGGTGGCGGATTGCACCGGCGGCAGGTAATTGCCGATGGTGAGCACGAGAATGATGAAGAGGTTCATGAGCAGGCCCACCGTCACCAGGAAGTTGGCGCGGCGCTTTCCGTACAGTTCACTCACCAGGTCGGTGCACAGGAACGTAAGCGGATAAGGCAGCACCCCCACAGCCAGGGACAGGGGTCCCAGTTCCACGAAACGGGTGATGCCGATCACGTTGAGCAGGGTCATGGCGCACAGAAAAAAACCGGCCAGGAGCAGAAATACCTGCTCGCGCCGGATGTCGATGGGGTTTGTCGTTGCAACTGCCAGCATGGGTAGTCCTACCTGAATGTCTTGATTTCGGGGATAGTTGGGGGCAGAGTAAAGACTTTCGGGGTCAGAGTAAAATCGTCGTGCTCACGGCCGGTGATGGGATTCGGGGTGATTTTACTCCGGAAATTCGGGGACACTCGACTGGCGCCCACCAACTCATCCAAGATCAGTTGTCCCATGCCGGATAACAACAAACACTGGTCGCGCAGAAATATTTCATCGGATTGCGCTTGAACCACGACCGGAAAAAGGTAGATTGGGATCTACAATCTGCATGATGTGGAATATACCACGCTGGAATTCTGTACTGGTTCAACCATCGCCATCGGCCGGCTCCCGTCAGCAATGTACCACCTACAAAGTGCGAAACTATGTGCTATGATGATATTCAATGCTCATACGTAGCAGCATTGCTCACACTAACAAGTCTCCGGAAGTCTCGGGGCACTTCAAAATTTTCGGGGGAAACACATGTTCGACATTATCAAGATGCAGTGGATGGTTAAATCAGTTATCTTGCCCGCTGTGTTATTCGCATTGCCGTCATCACCCTCCTCGGCGAATGCGCTTGAAGAAATTATCGTTACTGCCCAGAAAAGAGAGCAGTCCATTCAGGACGTAGGAATTGCCATTACCGCGTTTTCCGCTGAGCAGATTAAGCAATTTGGTTTTATTCAAAGTGTAGACCTCATTGCCTTCACACCCGGGGTTTCCCTTTCTTCGGTCTCCGGTATCCATAATACTCAGTTTGCTATCCGTGGCGCCGTCCAGAACGACTACGGTGATATTGCGGAGGCGCCAAACGCCGTATATGTTGATGAAGCATACCAATTGGCGCCGCTATCGCAGTTGTTTGCCACGTACGACCTGGAACGTGTAGAGGTCCTGAAGGGCCCGCAGGGCACCCTGTTCGGACGCAACGCGACCGGAGGCCTGGTCAGTTTTTTTACCAGGGAGCCCACAAAAGAATTTGAAGCCTATGCTGACGCAGGTTATGGCCGTTACGACTCGTGGCGCGTCGAAGGCGCCGTCAGCGGGCCGATTTCAGATGCAATGTCCGTACGGTTATCCGGCTTTCGCAATAAGCACGACGCGGTATACGACAATACAATGACGGCTGCCGATCTCCCGCCTACGCCCGGATTCCTCGCTTTCCAGGGGCGCGGACCCCTTTCTCCCGACCTGAGTGGCGCCGATGACTCCTGGTTCCTGGATAACTGGGCCATACGCGGGCAGTTGCTGTTTGAACCAAATGAAGATATCACACTTCGAATCAAGGTGGACTACGCCGAATCCCACCCGAGTTCGGAACCGACTCAGCATCTTGCCACAGTGGCGTATGTGGATGACACGGACGGTGACGGTGTCGAAGACAATGCGGTTGATACCGCCAGGGCTGCGGATGTGCTTTCGCCGGGCCTTCCATGCGAGCAGATATCAGTGAATACGGGCCTGTGTGTGAATTCGGCGCTTGATCTCGATTTTGACGGATTGCGTCCCAATGCACAGGGTGATTTCTTCGGTTATTACGAAGAGGATGGCATAGAAGGATTGACCATGAAGAATCACCATACTCCTAAAAGTGATAATCCGAGTGATATCCACAACATTACCGCGAAACTCACCTGGGATACGCCGCTCGGCCTGATCACGTCCGTTACCAACTACGCGCAGCAGGACAGGCGTCAGAACCTCGGCGTGACTGCGAATCCCGTACCCCAGATAAATTACCAGAAACATTCAGATACCGAATGGTTTACACAGGAACTGCGCCTGGAAGGAGAGACGGACAGGATTAACTGGACGGCAGGCGTATATTATTTATCGGGTGACACCAAGGCCTCCCAGGGTCTGGCGGACGCGATTGGCGGTATTAACGCTTTCGCCGGTTTGTTCTTCAACGGCTTTCTTACCACTGCGCATGACTATGCGGCCGCGGTTGGCGACTCCACGCTTGAAACGGATTCCTATTCCTTTTTCGGGCAGATCGATTACCTGCTGACGGAGCAATTACGCTTTACTCTCGGGTTCCGCGGCATCGTTGAAGAGAAGGACTATTTTTTCTCAAGCCGCATCTATCTGAACACCGTTAACGAGACACTGGAAAGCGGGTTGTTCGCGGGTGCCGCGCCGTTAACCATACCGGGTACGCCCATCCCCTTCGAGTTCCTGGCCAATCCTGTATTTGAAGATTCATCCTCGGATTTTCTCTGGTCGGGCAAAGTGCAGGTCGATTATATACCGACCGATGACTTGCTGTTCTATGCCAGTGTCAATCGCGGCGTCAAGGCGGGCAGTTATAACCAGCCTCTCCTGACATTCCTGCCCCGAAGCGATCTCCAGTACGATGAGGAGATATTGCTGTCCTATGAAATTGGTTTGAAAGCGACCTTTATGGGCGGCAGGGCGCGCTTCAACGCAGCCGCATATTATTATGATTACAACGATTACCAGGCCTTCCAGTTTGTCGGAACCTCGGGCGCCATTTTTAATGCCGATGCCGAATACAAGGGGTTTGAAGCCGAGCTTACCGCGACGCCGACCGATAACCTGGACCTGGTGCTTGGTCTCAGTTATATCGATGCAGAAGTAGAAGACCTCTTGGTAGCGCCTGGCCTGCCTCGGGACGTGGAGCCGTCGTATACACCGGAGGTTCAGTTCAGTGGTGTCGGCCGTTACACCTTCCCGGCCGCTGTACTGGGTGGTGACTTCAGTGTACAACTGGATGGAGGTTACACCGATTCTTCATTCTTCAACATTAATAATTTCGGCAGCCATCGCATGGATTCATACTGGCTCGGTAATGTCCGGGCCCGCTGGACCAGTGCGGATGAACGCCTGGAGCTTAGCGCGTTTCTCAATAATTTTACGGACGAACGCCCGCATATACTCGGGTTCGAGTTGAGTACCATCTGCGGATGCGACGAATACATTATCGGCAAGCCGAGATGGTGGGGCGTCAACGTGCGCTACAGCATGCAGTAATGATCAGCATCCTGTGCACAGGGCTCCATTGCCTGCAGATTAATCTATATACCGGGATGTAAAAATGGTTTCGAAAACAGCAGTTAATAATGCAAATGCCCCGGACATGAGTTCGTTTTTCAACTGGGGGCTAAAAATCAGGGACATGGAAGAGTTATTTTTGATTACCGGCCGGCCTGCATGGACAGCAGATGGTTCGGTAATCAGCCCGAATGATCCGGTGGCACAAACGAAATACATTCTTGACGATATTGAACGTTACATGCGTGAAAACGGCTATACCCCGGAAGATTTGATAAGGATTGAATATACCTTCACAACTGCTGTCCCAAAAGAGAAATACCAGGAAGTTTTCGGATTGTTTGCCGGGTTTCTGCAGGATGTGGAAGTTAAACCTGCTGCATGTACATTACGCATTGTTGATTCGCTGGGATTGGAAGGATTATGCGTCGAATATGAATTCTGGGCAGCAAAATAAACAGGCATCCAATGTAAAGTTCTCTTACCGGTCGGCTCACCGTGACGGAGAGGCAACATAACGTGGCTGATTCAACTTTTACCGTACCACTGGAAGATTTGCCCATGACTGACAGGATTCAGTCTATCCTGTCACAACTTGATCCGGTGTTACGCGAACCCAGGGAAGCAATCTCATTGCCGATGGAGTGTTACACTTCTGAAGACTGGTTTGAGTTCGAAAAACGTGCAGTGTGGGACAAGGAGTGGATCTGTCTTGGACACCAGGGAACCATACCGAACCCCGGCGACTATTTCTCCATAGAGATCAATGAAGATCCTTATCTGGTTGCGCGCGATGATCAAGGGGAAGTACGTGCCATGTCAGCCGTGTGTCCGCACAGGGGACATGTTATTGGGGAGGCCAGTGGAAATACCCGGTTATTTGTGTGTCCCTATCATGCCTGGTCTTATGATTTGACGGGGAAACTGGTCAATGCACCGAGGATGGAAGAACATGCGAGCCTAGATGAATTGCGCGCGGGTCACTGCCTGCCGGCACTGCGAACTGAAATCTGGAACGGTTTTATTTTCATCAACCTGGATGGCAAGGCACCCCCGCTGGCTTCCCGTCTCAGACGCGTGACGAAAGAACTGGAAAACTATCATTTCAGCGATCTGATCGGTATACCGGTGGAGGAGTACAAGGAAAACCCCTGGAACTGGAAGTCGATGCATGAGAACGGGCTCGAACCCTATCATGCCCTGTATGCCCATAAGGGTTATCATGAAATGGCCCCTGCGGAATTAACTGTTTTCCCGGAGTGGGACGAAGACGATGACGGCGCGGTCTATGATGCAATAAAACTTGCGCATATTGATGCCAGTTTCAATCCTACGGAGAAATGTCTGCTTCCGGTCATAGAAACGTTGGAGGACAGAGACAGGTGGCGTTTTGTAATCTGTGTCGTCCCGCCCAGTGTGCTTATTGCGACGCTGTCGGATCTTGCATTTTATTTTCTTGTATTGCCGCATGGCGCAAACAAAATTACATTACGGGTTGGCTTCCTGTTTCCTGAAAGCACCCTTGAACTCCCAGACTTCAGACAGAAATACCAGGAGATCCTGGAAGGATTCAACATCATAAATAATCAGGATATCAGTGCGAATACAAACGTTCATAAAGGGAAACGTTCAAGATTCGGCAACCGTGGACGTATGGCTCCCCTGGAAACGTCAACCGACCATTTGAACCGCTGGTTTGTCAAGCGCTACCAGGCTTATGCCAAAGAGTTGCAGCGAAAAGGAAGAGAGACAGAAGAAGTAATGAAAGGTCGAAAAACCGCATGAAGGCGGCAGTCCTGGAAGACTTGGACAAGGGTCTTCAAATCAAGGATGTACCGGAACCGGGCCTGCGCCCTGACGCAGCGATTATACGCATGGTTGCAGCCTTTATTCCGGGAGCCATGTTGGAGTTGATCAAGCGGGAAACACGGGAACAGATACCATGGCCGCTGCCACAACTGCCCTATACCCCAGGTGCGGATGCGATTGGCGTGATTGAAAAAGTTGGAGAGGAAGTACGTCACTTGGTTCCCGGACAAAAAGTGTATTGCGATGATTATGTAACCTTGCCTGGCGAGCCTTCAGTTGGTGCATACGTAGGGTTGCTTGGTCCGGCGCCCGGCGCGGAGATTGTTCTTGGAATGTGGCCGGATGGTTGCCTGGCAGAAAAATTCAGTCTTCCGGCAGATTGTGTCGCTCCGCTTGGTATTGCTGAAACCATAGCCCCGGAACAACTTGCCAGACTGGGTTATATCGGTACCAGTTACTATGCCATACAGCGTGGTTGTTTTGAGCCGGGGCAAAGCGTAATTGTAAACGGCGCGACCGGGGTACTGGGTGTTGGCACCGTTCGCCTTTTGCTGGATATAGGAGCAGCGAGAGTTATCGCAGTGGGCAGGCGCAAGGATATTCTTAACGGCCTTGAAGAACTGGATCCAAACCGTGTCAAGGCAGTAGAGTGGCACGAAAACAGGACTGAAGCGGATACGTTAATCGAAGCCGCCGGTGAAAGAGCCGATCTGTTTATCGATGCAGTAGGTTTTGCCGGGAATTCCAGTACGACCACGGCATGTATAGGAGCGTTAGCGAAGGGAGGGAAAGCGGTTCTAATGGGAGGGATCAATTCAGTCGTGCCTATCGACTATCCATCCCAGATGATTGGTTTACAGCTCACGATTAAAGGCTCTGAATGGTTTCCGCGTTCAGCAGTGAGAAACCTGTTGAACCTGGCAGGGTCGGGAGCACTGAACATGTCCTGTTTTAAACCCTGTATCTTCCCTTTGGAAAAAGCACAGGAGGCGGTTGAAGCTGCTGCGTATACAGCGCGCGGTTTCGAACATGTTGTAGTGGTTCCATAGACAGGAATTTTGGTGCAGATTCCTGGACAATCATTACTTGAGAGATAACACCTTGTATTTTGTAGATATCGACACGGGCGGCACCATGACTGACACCCTGGTGAGCGGCGCCGGACGGCCCCTGCTGATCAAGGTGGAGTCCACACCACATGACATTACCTTGTCTTTCAGGCAGAGCCTGGAAGCCGCGGCCGCACAATCGGGATTTGAATCGCTGCAGGAGTTCCTGAATCAGGTACGTCATATCCGCTGGAGTTCGACCCTGACGTCAAACGTACTCGCTGAGCGGAAGGGGCCCAAGCTTGGACTTGTTGTCAGTGAGGGACACGAAAAGGACCTGTATGCCTCCGACCCTGCCGATACCGAAAAAGTGATCCCATCCCTGGTACAGGCAGAGAACATTATCGGGCTGCCGGAAAACGCGGGACAGGCGGATATCATGGCCATACTGAAATACCTGATGGACAAGGGCATCAGGCGGGTCAACATCTGCCTGAGGGATGCATTCCCGGACGGGCGCCGTGAGCAGGAGGTGCTGACGGTCATAGATCAACAGTTTCCGGATCATTTTCTCGGTTCCGTCCCTGCCCTGGCAGGGAGCGAAATGCTGATGAGACCCGACAACATGTCTCGCACGTTTGCCGCACTTATAAACGCCTATGTTCACAATGCCCTGGCGAACACTTTGTTCAAGGCTGAGGACGAACTCAAGCTGGAATATAACTGGAAAGGGGATCTCCTGGTCGGGCATCTCAACGGCGGAGTGGGTCGCATCGGCAAGACCAAGGCGGTGGACACCATCGAATCGGGACCACTGTTCGGCGCTTATGCCTCGGCCCACGTCGCGCGGGAACAACAACTGAAAAAAGTGGTTGCGATTGATATAGGAGGAACAACAGGTAAATGCAGCGCGGTCAGTCACGGCAGCGTGGAGAAGTTGCCTGAGGGTCATTTGTTCGGTATCCCGGTGCGCATGCCGATGCCTGCATTGCGCTCCAGCGCGCTCGGAGGCGGCAGCGTTGCCGGTGTCGTCGACGGCGTTGTGAAACTTGGCCCGGAAAGCATGGGCGCCGCTCCCGGCCCTGCCTGTTACGACCTTGGCGGAAGCAAAGCCACCCTGACCGATGCGCTGGTTATCCTGGGTGCCATTCTGCCGGATAAATTCCTTAACGGCACAAGAAGGCTGAATATTGAAGCCGCACACAGGGCAATAGAGAAAAACCTTGCCGGCGCCATGGGCGCCAGCGTCGTTGCGGCAGCGCAAAAGGTATTCGAATGTGCGGTCGGCAAGATGGCCGAACTCATCAGGGCCACCCTGGCTGAAGTGGACTGGGATAACAATGACGATACGGTATTATTCGCCTTCGGCGGCAATGGTCCGATGTTTGCCACATTTATCGCGGATTCACTGGACATCAGGGAAGTCAGGGTTTTTGCGCTTGGAAATATATTCAGCGCATACGGATCCGCCATTGCGGATGTGCTGCATGTCTATGAACGCGCGCTTGTCGACGGCAGTAAAAGCCTGGGGGCGTCAGGACATCAATTGTATCAACAGGCCCGGCGCGACCTGCGCGGAGAGGGTTTTAACCCGGACCAGGCCCGTTATACCTGGCAAATCGATACGGCAAACGGAGCAGGCGGCAGCGCAGAAGGTGATGTCGATACGATGCTGGGAGCGCTTGGCCGGAGAGAAGATGCGCAGCTTTTGCGCCTGGAAGCCCGGTTTGCACTGCCCCGGATAAAAATAACCGACATGGAAAAGACAGGCACTCCGGAACATGTTGAAAAACGCGCATCGGTACTCGGAACAGATGGAGAAATAACCGTTTTCCTGCATGACGAGCTGTACGGCCACCAGGTCCAGGGGCCCTGCATTGTTGACGGCGGCAGCTTTACCTGGCTGATTGGGAACGGATGGCAGCTTGATGTCGACCTGCGTGGTGATGGTATCGCCAAACGGAGTAACTGAAATGGCAAACATAGTAAGAATAGCCGAATACATGGAAATCGACCTGGATACGGAACGCTGGCTATGCGCAAAATGCGGTCATGACTGCGGTTCAGCCCGGGAAAATATGAAGTACGGTTTACTGGTTTCAGAACGCGACCCCACTGAGGTACACAGGCCGCTGATAGAGAATGAAATAAATTTCGCTCCCAACCCGGAGTGGATACGTATCCTGGAATTCTATTGCCCCGGCTGCGGACTGCAGATGGAAACGGAATATCTGCCGCCGGGCCACCCCATAACCAATACGACGGAAATCGATATCGACAGCCTGAAACGGCGGCTGGCAAATAATGAGATCGAAATCGTGGACAAGCATATTCAACTGGTTCAGGGGGACGCCGGGTGAGAAGCATAGATATTGACGTTGGCGGCACTTTCACCGACATGGTGCTGACCTATGACGAACGGAGAGTGATTGCCAAATCCCCCACTACCCCCTACGACCTGTCGGTTTGCTTTCTGAACGTGCTGGAAGATGGCGCGGCACAACTGGGCGCCGGCCTGGAAACACTGCTTCCGAATATCGAGATCATGCGTTATTCGACAACAGTGGCAATGAATCGGCTGATCGAACGTCGCGGCCCCCGGCTGGGCTTCATCACGACCGAAGGGCACGAGGAAGCGGTGCTGATCGGCCGCGGCGCGCAATGGTGTGACGGCCTGAGGATCAGCGAACGCCGCAACCTGGCAGTACAATTCAAGCCCAAGCCCCTGATCGAACGATCCATGATCGCAGGCGTCAAGGAGCGGGTCGACTCTGCCGGACGGGTACTTCGCACACTGGATGAGGAGGATGTAAGGCTTAAATTACGCACACTTATCGACAACGGCGCGCGCGCCATTGCCGTGTCATTGCTCTGGTCATTCGCCAACCCGGTTCACGAGAAGCAGGTAAAGGCAATCATCAGGGAAGAATACAAGGGATACCATATCGGCTATCTCCCTGTGGTACTGTCCCATGAGGTGGTCGGGAAGGTGGGTGAATACGAACGCAGCATAACGGCCATTCTGGATGCCTACCTGCAAAAATCCATCAAGCTGGAACTGGAAGCCACCTGGGACAAATTACGTGACAGGGGATATAACGGCACCTTTCTGCTCACACACAACAGTGGCGGCAGCGCCGAAATGTTCAAAACCACTGCGTCACGCACTTATAACGGTGGACCGATATCCGGTTTGATGGGCACCTACCACCTGGGCAGGGCGCTGGGTTACAAAAATGTCATTGCCAGCGATGTCGGCGGCACCAGTTTTGACCTGGGACTGGTCGTCGATGCAGGAGTGCGCAGTTATGAGTTCCGCCCTGTGATAGACCGCTGGATGGTAGGTATTTCCATGCTGCAGACAACGACTATCGGCGCCGGAGGCGGATCAATCGCCCGCTATAACGAACTGTTGAACCGGCTTGAAGTAGGACCGCGCAGCGCCGGCGCCATGCCGGGACCGGCCTGCTACAACCTCGGCGGCAAGGAACCCACCGTTACCGATGCGGACGTCGTCCTGGGCTATATCGCGCCGGATGCCTATTATTCCGGCAGGATGCCGTTAAGCGTGAGGAAAGCGCACAGCGCCATCGAAGAAAAAATTGCCCGGCCCCTGGGCGTGACTGTCGATGAGGCAGCCGGGATGATCCGCAGGGTAGTTGAAGAAAACATGGCCTCATCCATCAGGCGTGAAGTGCATTTGCGCGGTTACCACCCGGAGGATTTCGCGATATTCGCATTTGGAGGCGGTGGTCCGACACATGTTGCCGGGTACCGTTCGGATATACCGCTCGCGGTGATTTTTCCCCAGGCGCCCGTATTTTGCGCCCTGGGAAGTTCGGTCATGGACATCATGCATGTATATGAAATGTCAAAACGCATGGTATTCATGCAGCCCAATACCGAGAAGTTCATTATTGACAGGGAATTATTCAACCGTTCGGTAGAGAGACTGATTGAACAGGCAAAAATTGACCTGCACTCTGAGAATCTTGATGTGGCTTCGGCCGTGTTTGAACTGGAACTGGATATGCTCTACGGAGGGCAGGTACACGTCAAACGCTTTACTTCAGCCCATTTGACGATCCGGTCCGATCAGGATGTACAGGATATTTACGATGCTTTCGAGAAAGAATTTTCGGAGACGTTCAGCCCCCACGTAGTGAACAAACCCGGCGGCGTTTACCTGGATGCCATGGTCCTGAAGGCCATAATCCCCACGGAAAAGCCGGTTATGCAGGAATTTGCGTTGGACGGAGAAGATGCAGACCATGCAAAAAAGGGGAGCCGCAACGCCTATTGGCCGGAATTGAATACGCGTATCGACACCTACGTTTACCAGTTTGAACAACTGGCGCCCGGCAACAGTCTTGAAGGGCCAGCATTGATCGAGGCGGAGTTTACCACCATAGTTGTCCCGCCGGGACAATTCTTCCACATTGACCACCGCGGCCTCGGCCTGCTCGAATACCTGCCAGGCCACGCCCCGTCCGAGAGAGGGATGGCTTCATGAGTATACCTACCGTAGAGCAAAAACTGCAGTCACTGAAGGTCACCACTCCGAGCAGGTACGAGTTGGAGTGCATGGATAAAGTCAAACGGGGGGCTTATGAAATTGCGGTACAGCGAACATCCGACATCCTGGATGAGGGTTATGAAATCTTCATGCGGTCCTCACGCAGCTCCATGGGAGTGGCAGGGGATTCCATCGTCGCCATGTTCAATGCTGCGGGCGACCTGGTCAATGCGTCGGCCGGCACTTATCTGCATGCCGTGATTCCTCCCATCGTCATTAAATACATATTGAGAGAATACAGCGACAACCCAGGTATAGAAGACGGCGACATCTTCTATACGAATGACGCGCTCTACGGCGGCATACACAACCCCGACCAGTGCGCCATCGTCCCGGTATTTCACGACGGCGAACTGATTGCCTGGGCCGCGGCATTGTCCCATACCACGGAAACGGGCGCCTGCGAACCCGGCGGCATGCCGATGTCCGCGACCTCGAGGTTTGAAGAGGGCATGAATCTTCCTCCGATGAAAATAGGCCGTAAGTTTCAGATAAACAATGACATAATCGAGATGTTCAGGGCCTTCGGCATTCGCTCGGAAGCCAATGTGATTATTGATCTCAAGGCGCGCTGCACCACTGCCGACCGGGTACGCGTACGAATCCAGGAAATGTGCAACCGCGAAGGGAAAGAATTCGTCGCCGGCCTGTTCCGCCGCATGCTGGTCGAGGCTGAAACAGGTGCACGCAAACGCCTGAAGAGTTGGCCCGACGGCATTTACCGTTGCGTTACCTTCTCCGATGCAGCCGGCCTGGCGCGCGGCCTGATCAGGAACTGCTGTATGACCGTGACCAAAAAAGGAGATTCATTAAGTATCGATTTTACCGGTACCAGTCCTGAAAACCTGTCCAGCTACAATGCCCACCCACAGGCCGTGGTAGGTCACCTGGCGAACTATATCTACGAATACGTGTTTCACGATTTGCCTATCTCCAGCGCAACGTTTGCGCCGATTGAATTCATCTTTCCCCAGGGCAGCTGCCTGTCACCGACGGACCGTGCCGCCACCAGTAATTCCGTGATGATTTCCACCGGCGCAATGAGTTCCATTGCCAACTGTATATCCCGGGCCCGTTTCGCTACTACGGACTGGCGCCAGGCAACGGCGTCGATGGGTAACGGTGGAAATGCCACGGTCATTGCCGGTATATCCCAGTGGGGGCAGCATTTCGCCGACATGATTGCCTATCCGATAAACACCGAGGGCCAGGGAGCGCGTTCCGGCTGTGACGGTATGGATGCGTACGGTTTCCCATGGTGCGCATTCGGCCGCGCGCCCGACGTGGAAGCCATTGAAAACGAATTTCCCATGGTGATTCCTTTCAGCCAGCACTGGCCTGATTCGGGCGGGCACGGCAAATACCGTGGTGGTTGCGGCACTACGCAATTCTGGGCGTCTCATCACGATATCCCCCAGCTCTACTTCATGGCCATTGCAGACAACAGTACGGTGCAAACACCGCAACCGCTGTTCGGCGGTTATTCACCGCCTACTGTGCCCGGTCTGTCCATAAAAGGAACAAAAGTGAAGGAGTTGCTGCAGGAGATGGGAGATAACAACCTGGATTTTCAGGGTCTGATTGACGGTAAATTCGGCGAACTGGCCGTGGAACCGTTCGGTAGAATGACCAGGCCCATCGGCCAGGGCGAAACGGTAACAATCGGGCTGTCGACCGGCGGCGCCGGCTATGGTGACCCGCTTGAACGTGACTTGTCCCTGGTCGAGAAAGATCTCGTATCCGGGTTGATATCGGAATGGAGTGCCCGGGAAATTTACCGGGTCGAGTGGGATAAAGACCGGCAACAGGTAGATTTTGACGCGTCGGAAAAACTGAGAAATGAGGCACGGAAGAAAAGACTGGCCCGGGGAAAGAGCTACAAGGAGTTTGAAAAGGCCTGGCTGAAGCGTAAACCTTCAGACGATATTCTCACGCTGTACGGTAAATGGCCCAGCGGTGAGGCATTACAACCTGTGATGAGGCCATAACCCGTATTTCACCGGTGTCTGCAATGAACGTCAGAGAACGCGCTCATGCAATTGCCGGTGGAAGTGGTGGAAATATCCGCCTGGTAGTTCCGTTTGCATACGAAGTAGCGGCTCGTATATCGGCAAGACCGCTGGATGAGTTTTTTACGGACCCCACCCACCTGGCCAACGGCCTGTCCGAGTTACACCAGGCAATCGGAGCGGATGGCATTCTGTGCGCCGATGCTCGCGGAATGGAGTTTGAATCTGCCGGTACTGCGGGTCTGAACATTGAGCACATTATCAATAACGGCAGGGTGGGAGCCAGCCTGGAAGCTTGCCGCCGATTACGGACCACGCTGGATAACGAGGGAATCGTGCTGGCCGCGGTCAGCGGTCCGGCAACCCTGGAGAAACAATTCTCGGTATCCGTAGAAACTGCTGTAGAGGCCTTTGTTGAGGTTATCCGTCATTTTTGCGATGCCGGCGCCGACGGCATAATCGTTATGGAATCGGAGATGCCCGATGACAACGAATGCTGGGAGGATGGCTTAATGACCGCGCGCAACATTGCCGTTTTTTACAGATCCATGATATATCTTTGGGGCATGGAAGGGCCGTTGCCAAACCCCGCGTGCACAAATCTTGTAATGCCAAAAAATGAAGGTTCCGGCCTTATAATGACACAGGAACCAGTGCCGGCCGATTACGATATCGAAGCACTGCGTTACTGGGTAACTGAAAGCAGGTGAACATATAGTGATGCACCGTTCCGGCATACCCAACGTCCGTTATCAGAGTTCATACAGTAACTACGAAAGGATATAGCTACAGTAGAAATTCTTGCGGAAAGTACTTTAAAGAAGCCTCATGCTTTTTTGCTTTGGCGTTCTGGGAGTCCGTTTAAATCCTCCATTATTGGAAAGGGCAGAATCGTCAGTGGACCCTGCCAGAGAGCACGGAGGAAATACCTGATAAGGAACGGCGTCCGGTTTCGGCAGTTTTGGCTTAACGCCTACAAACCGGGACACGGCGCCTTTCAGATATTCCTCGTTCAGATCGCAACACGCCCACCTGCGGTTGAGCGCTTCGGCTGCTTCACCTGTGACACACGAACCACCAAATGGGTCAACCACAAAATCGTCTTCATCCGTGAGCATACGAATGAAATATTCAGGTAAACGAGCCGGGAACCTGGCTGGATGAACCGGCAAGTCATTCGCTTTGCAGTAGTTCTGGTAAGCGCCGTTTGACTCGGTATTCGCTACTGCCAGAAGGTTGGGGGGCACTGACCCACCGTTATTTTTTCCGAACTTGTCGGAAATATCATGCCCTGACGGCCGCAATTTCGGCTTATAGCCATTTTTCAACAGCGATTTCATCGATTCGCTGTAGGGAGCAAGAATACGTTTATTTGAAGCCTTGGGCCACGGAGTTTTGGATAGCCACCAGATGCAATTGACTGCATCCTTGACCCTGATGCGTCTTACGTTGACCCACTCGGCGGGAGTAGGCAGTTTCGATGGATTCCACCAGTAGTGCTCCTGGCACAGATGAAACCCATAATCCCTGCAGAGACTGATCAGCAGCTCGAAATGATACAAGGACCGAGTCGGCATTCCGGGTTTCCATGCGCCGCCAATATCAATGACCAGACTTCCCTTGTCCTTCAGCACGCGTTTCATTCCCTCGGCAAATGGCTTGAACCACTCAACATATTTGTCCGCGTCCTCATTGCCGTAACTTTTTTTTCTGATGAGTCCGAAGGGTGGAGAGGTCATTATCAAATCCACTGAGTTCGGCTCCAAAGTCTGGTGCAGCAGTCCCAGTGAATCACCGAGATAAATGGCGCCGCGTTCGGTCCCCGTATATCTCTCAGGCTCGACGACCCCGTAAAGTGGAACAGTTTCTTTTATCCCAGAGGATTCCTCGGCGCTCGACATATAAAGATGGCGCAAATATTCGCTGAGAGAGTCGAATCCGGCCAGATCTGACAAATGTTGCAGCTCAGTATATTCAGCATCGGTCAACCGAAAATTGACGAGCTTGTTGCGAGGATTCTTGACCTTAGGGCGAGTCATGTTCAAAGTGTAATACAAAAACAAAACTGGTCAAGTATTTTCTGTAAGACGTTAAATCGCTCGAAATTGATTTGCTGCGCGGATAAACCTTTCTCCTGGCCACTGCCCCCTGCTTCGGGGAAGGAATATCCGTTTACCGAGAGGTGACTTGAATTCCCGCAACCCACCACCTAGCCCAAGCTGAACAAGATCATCCTTTTTTTGGAAATTGAGTACCATTTTGCGTTTCTCAGTCAGGTAAATCAGTCCAAGGTCATAAGCCCTGTGATAAGTGGGAGATAGACATAATCCATTTTGAACATCATCTGAACTACCCGGAGCGCCCACAGGCAGGATGTGCGCCGCATCGATGAGACGGAGCTGTAACCCGGTCACACAGCATCTTCTGTCGTAAGCATCGATGACCTTTTTTCTGAAATCTCCGTCACGGGCCAAGCGTAAGACCTTCGTTAAAACACGTTTCCTCTCTGGTGTTAATGCACTTATCTCATCATCAGTAACAAGCTTAAATCCATCTGTTTTTGATAATAATTCCGAAATGGCTGCATCCGCTCCGCTCTCATGCAAACTTTTTGAATTGAGACTGTACAGAAGTATATTATCGGGACGAAAACCCACGGCAATTTCATCGTTTCCTTTTCGCGAGAAGGCGATACCGTTCTTGTCAGCCTCCCTGAGGGTATTGATATTGATCTGTATTGAAGGCGACTGAGTTGAAAAGGTCAGATGCTTATTTAAATCGAACCCCGCAAAACATTTGGATTCAGGCTCATAGCCCAGTAACAAGGTCGGACCATCCGGGTTTTTCGTTAACGGTGAATCGACAGTAGTAATCTGTATTCGGTGTTCATCCTGCGGCCTTGCATCCCCTCCACCATGAGTCAGAGTCCATATGTATATCCAGACAGGAAACGACGTTTCCCTGGTTGTCACATAAAACTTTCGAGGATTTGATTTACCATCAGAAATTAATATTGCGGATGCTGAAGCTTCAAAATAGGCATCTTTTATTGCCTGTATAATTGCTTTCGGACCTGCTGCCGGCACTGATTTACTCCTATGTCTAAGAAGCTGTTTGCTGTTGGATAAACATACGATATTGCCGAATATAGTCAAGCATTGTGATCTATCCGCTTCAGTGCGTTGTTATCACCACGTACCAAGAGCGCATAACTATCGGGGATGGAGTAAAAATTCCGGCGACCTATTGAGCCTGTTACCATACTGGTTACTGCTGCATATGTCAGGTAGACTTCTTTCCTTTCAGCCCCGGAGAATAAAATATGCCCCTGACCATCATCAACGCCGCAGGCGTGCGCGAATTGCTTCCCATGGACGAGTGCATAGACGCCATGGAGCCTGCCATGATTGCCGCCACTACCGGTACCATAT
>JAPPLI010000014.1 GCA_028819495.1 Gammaproteobacteria bacterium
AGTTATGTCCGGTACCTCTAAACGCCCGCTCCAGGTTCTTCCCGTTCTGCCGTTACGCGATGTAGTGGTTTACCCGTATATGGTCATTCCGCTGTTCGTGGGCCGGGAGAAATCCATCAGGGCGCTGGATACCGCCATGAACGGCAACAAGCAGATACTGCTGGTCGCCCAGAAGAGCGCCGGTGAAGATGACCCGGATATCGACCAGATTTATGAAATGGGAGCGATGTCCAATATCCTTCAGTTGCTGAAACTGCCGGACGGCACCATCAAGGTGCTGGTGGAAGGCGCCCAGAGAGCGCAGGTGGTCGATTATATCGAGACGGATTCGATGTTTTTCGCCAATACCGAACTGCTGGAAGAGGATGACCTGGAAGAGCGGGCCGTCGAGATACTGCTGCGTCCGGCCCTGAACCAGTTCGAACAATACGTGAAGCTGAACAAGAAGGTCCCTCCGGAAATACTCTCATCCCTGTCCAGTATCGACGATCCTTCCCGCCTTGCGGATACCATCGCCGCGCACATGTCGATAAAGATTGAGGAAAAGCAGGCGGTGCTGGAAAAGGTGGACGTGCAGGAGCGCCTGGAATACCTGATAAGCCTGATGGAGAAGGAGATCGACCTGCTGAACGTGGAAAAACGCATCCGCGGACGGGTCAAGTCGCAAATGGAGAAAAGCCAGCGCGAGTATTACCTCAATGAACAGATGAAGGCGATCCAGAAGGAACTGGGCGAGATAGACGAAGCGCCCAATGAAATGGAGGAGTTGAGCAACAAGATCGCGAAGTCCGGGATGACCAGGGAGACCAAGAAGAAAGCGGAAGCGGAGTTGGGCAAGTTGAAGATGATGCCGCCCATGTCCGCCGAGGCGACCGTGGTAAGGAATTACATCGACTGGCTGGTGAACGTTCCCTGGAAGAAGCGCAGCAAGATCTCGCGGGATATCAACAAGGCGGAGCAGATCCTCGAAGAGGACCACTACGGCCTGGACAAGGTCAAGCAGCGCATACTGGAATACCTCGCGGTGCAGCAGCGGGTAAGAAAACCCAAGGGGCCGATCCTGTGCCTGGTGGGCCCCCCGGGGGTGGGTAAAACCTCCCTGGGCCGTTCCATTGCCCGCGCCACGAACCGGAAATTCATCCGCATGTCCCTGGGAGGCGTGCGGGACGAAGCCGAGATAAGAGGCCACCGCCGCACCTATATCGGCTCATTGCCGGGCAAGATACTGCAAAGCATGGCCAAGGTCGGCACCAAGAACCCCTTGATGCTGCTGGACGAGGTCGACAAGATGGCCATGGATTTTCGCGGCGACCCCGCATCGGCGCTGCTGGAAGTCCTGGACCCCGAACAGAACCATACCTTTGTCGATCATTACCTGGAGGTTGATTACGACCTGTCCGAAGTCATGTTCGTGACCACGGCCAACAGCCTGAATATCCCGGCGCCGTTGCTGGACCGCATGGAAGTGATCCGGATTTCCGGCTATACCGAGGATGAAAAGATCAATATCGCCAGGAACTACCTGATCCCCAAGCAACTGGAACGCAACGGCCTCAAGCGGGCGGAGATAACCCTGGGCGAAGCATCCATCCGCGAGATCATCCGTTACTACACCCGCGAGGCCGGGGTGCGCAACCTGGAACGGGAGATAGCCAATATCTGCCGCAAGGTGGTCACCAGGCTATTGCAGAAGACAGACCTGAAAAGGGTATCCGTCACCGTGGCAAAACTGGAGAAATTGATCGGCGTCAAGCGCTTCCGTTACGGTCGCGCGGAAGAAGAGGACCGCGTCGGGCAGGTAACCGGCCTGGCCTGGACGGAAATTGGCGGCGATTTACTGACCATCGAGGCAACGGTGGTGCCCGGCAAGGGCGAGGCCATCCGCACTGGTCACCTGGGCGACGTAATGAAGGAATCCATCGAGGCGGCGCGCACCGTGGTGCGCAGCCGTTGTGAATTCCTGGGCATCGACGAGGACTTCTACAAGGAACGGGATTTCCACATCCACGTGCCGGAAGGCGCAACACCCAAGGACGGCCCCAGCGCCGGCGTGGCAATGTGCACCGCCCTGGTGTCGGCCCTGACCAACGTACCGGTACGCGCAAATGTCGCCATGACCGGCGAGATCACCCTGCGCGGCGAGGTATTGCCCATCGGCGGCCTGAAGGAAAAGCTGCTGGCGGCGCTGCGCGGCGGCATCGAGACTGTACTGATACCCTCCGAAAATGAACGGGAACTGATCGAGATACCCAGGAACATCAAGCAGAACCTGGATATCCGGCCGGTACGCTGGATCGACGAGGTACTTGAAATCGCTCTGCAGCGCATGCCCGACCCGAAAGAGGAAGGGGAAGCCGCAATCGTGAAAAAGGAAGCGGTTGCCCCGGAGGAGGGCGCGGAGGCGATTCTTCCGCATTAGGACGGGTGACACTGGATGACAGGGGTCAGAGTAAGAAATTCGAAGAATTTTTACTCTGACCCCATCTATCCCGGAAATTCGACATCCAGTGAAACCCAAGTCCCGCTTCTTTCTCCCGTCATGCCGGGCTTGACCCGGCATCCAGTCAAAAAACAGTCCCGCAGGGACACCTTCTATTCAGCTTTCTTCATCTTTTTGTTATACTATCCAATCAGGGTGCTTAGCTCAGTTGGGAGAGCGCCGCCCTTACAAGGCGGAGGTCGTGGGTTCAAGCCCCTCAGCACCCACCATTGGTTTATGGAGTGGTAGTTCAGTTTGGTTAGAATACCGGCCTGTCACGCCGGGGGTCGCGGGTTCGAGTCCCGTCCACTCCGCCAAACGCTTCCTATAACGTAACTCAAGGGGTCAGAGTAAGAAATTCAAAGAATTTTTACTCTGACCCCTTACTTTTGTGCATTGTGCGTGACCCCATTCCCTTTCAATGCACCCATTGGTGCCGGCGAGGACAGGGCCGGACTTGCTTAACTGTTTCAGGGGTTATCGTATGGGCCGGGCTCCTCAGCCATGGCCCGCGCCAGCGTTGCGTTCTGATCGTCAATGCGTTTGTGCATCGAGGTATTCACGTCATCGATTCGCCTGTTCATGTCATTGAAGCGGTTGTTCACGTCATCAAAGCGGTTGTTCATGTCATTGAAGCGCTGGTTTATCAAGGCGTTCATGTCATTGAAGCGTTGGTTTATCAAAGTGTTCATGTCATCGAAGCGTTTATTGATATCGAAACGGAACTAGGCGAATAGAGCGGTCGTGAACCCTGCAAGCGAAAGAAATAGGTGTATGTTTGACATGTGCCGGTCTCCCTGTCAGTTATTATAGATGCGTATCTGATTATAGCAATGTGGCCGGGGGGATCACAACAGGTATTCAACTGTGATAGACTTTGATAAACGTGATTATCCCTTCGACACAAGAAAACCAGCTCAATAAATTTTAATACTGTTAGTTAATGTCAATTATTTGGATAATGATGCTTCGCGGGGTTGGCTCAAGGCCCATCGGTCAGATATGAGAGCAGAACATGAGTGGTAAAGTCGATAAAGGCGGGCAATTCCCCGATATTGAACTGGCCATTGCCGCGGGCGGCAGGCTGCGTGTTCCCGCCGATATTGATACCCCTTACGCATTCCTCCTGTTCTACCGGGGTCATTGGTGACCTTTCTGTCGCCGTCAGTTAGGCGGCTTCGAAGAACAACGCGAGGCTTTGGCGGACCTCGGCGTCAGCATTATTGCGGGTTGTGTGGATTCGGAGGAAAAAACAGCCGAAGTCGCGGCTGAACTGGGATTCCCCGTCGCCTGGGGCATGACCCGTGAGATGGGCGATCAATTCGGCGCCTGGTGGGACGAGGAAAGAGCGTTTATCCAGCCCAGTGAATTTTTCATCACCGGTTCGGGTCAGGTGCTTGCCTCCACTTACAGCAGTTCCCCGGTGGGACGCATGGATCCGGAAGATGCCGTGACCCTGGCAAAATTTATAATCAATAGAAGGGCAGGTAAATAAATCCGTGTTGTTGCCGTCCCGGCAGTTCTGTATCCGTTTCCAGGGGGTGGGACCTCCCTGACTATTTGTTTCAGTTAAGTTAATTAGTCATATACGCCTGTCATTTCCTCCTGAAACTCCTATTTTGCTATCACAATCGTGCCCGTCACATCCCCATGCCTGTTTGTTTTGGCATATGAAAATTGCAGTATAAGTCTCCGCCACCAAACCCATCAACAACATGGCAAAAATCTAATAGTATAACTTGATATTATATTACTTTAAGCTATAATTGACATATTTATGTTAGTTACGGCCTATAAAGTCTGATTTAGATGCGATCATGATCCATAAGTATCGATTCAAGAACTTTTTTTCGTTCGCCGAGGAAACGGAGATCTCCTTTGTGCTCAATCGCCAGGTTCCGGCCTCGGACCTGGTATTCGAGAGCCCGGGGGGTACACGTCTATCGAAAATACTGGCTGTCATCGGTCCCAATGCCTCAGGTAAAACCACCGTATTAAAACCACTTCCCTTCCTTGGATGGTTTATTGCGCATTCGTTTATAACTACCAAGCCGGAGAAGGAAAATCCGGTTATGTCCCACTTTTTCTCTGATATGGAAGACAGCAAGTTTGAGATTGAATTCGAGGTCAATGGAGAACATTATCGCTATTCCCTGGTTATTAATCCGGAGCGAGTTGTACATGAATCACTGCATCAAAAGACAAGCAAATTCTTCAGCTTTATTTTCCGGCGTGACTGGTCTGAGGCTGATTCGAGCTATGACATCCGTCAGCAGAATTTCGGATTTGCGGTACGTGAAGCTGAAAAAGTCCGCCAGAATGCATCGTTGATCTCTACAGCAGCCCAGTACAATGTTCCATGCGCGCTGGAACTGGTCAATTATTTTATAACCTTTTATACCAATGTAGGATACGGTGGTCGAACTCATTTCGAGCTCAGAGAAATGTATGAGGCCTCAGAATACTTTCATGGCCGGCCAGCGCTACGTTCGCAGATGTCAGATATTCTGAGCAATCTGGATCTGGGTTTAGCAGAGGTGATTATTGAAACAATTTATTATGTAGATAAGGAAACCGGAAATACCATCAAGACCAAATACCCTTTCTGTATTCACCGCTACGGTAAGCAAGAGCAAACACTGTCAATGGGGTTTGAATCCAGTGGCACACAGGCTGCTTTTCTTCTACTGATGAAGATTTTAACAGCGCTCGAGCATGGCGGTGTAGTCATCATTGATGAGATGGAAGCCGACTTGCATCCGGACATGATTACTGCCCTGCTTGATCTGTTTATTGATCCTGAACGCAACCCTCACAATGCACAGATTATCTTTACCTGCCATGCGCATGAGGTTCTCAATGATTTGCAGAAGGATCAGGTCCTGCTTACCGAGAAAGACCCCGATGGCTTCAGCGATGCGTGGCGCCTGGGCGACATGAAAGGCATACGGCGGGATGACAATCTGTACGCCAAGTACCGTGCCGGCGCCTACGGCGCTGTTCCGAACCTTTGATAGTTTGACAAATGCCTCTCCGCAAAGGACGCGCCGCACGCCATACCATCCTGTTGGTCGGTGAGGGTACAACTGACTCATCCTTTCTCACGCATATAAAGTCTCTCTACATCAGCCGTGGCAGTGGTGTGAGCGTCACAGTTCGTAATGCCCATGGTAAAGGGCCTGATCATGTGGTGGATTATGCTATCAGACAGTGTCGAAATGCAGCTTACGACCGGGTTGTAGCGTTACTGGATACTGACCTGGAAATGTCAGCCGCGGCACGCAGGCGGGCCAAGTCAAAAAGGATACAGATTATA
>JAPPLI010000217.1:0-30102 GCA_028819495.1 Gammaproteobacteria bacterium
ACCCCCGTTTTTACCGGGATTCCGGCACCCACCGGGCGTTAGCGGGAATTGCTGCGGGGACACCCATGATAATCCAGGGGTCAGAGTAAGAAATTCGGAGAATTTTTACTCTGACCCCATCTATCCCGAAATGCAGGGGTCAGAGTAAAATTTCTGACGAAATTCTTACTCTGACCCCATGGGTGTCCTCATTTAATGCTAGAATCCTGGTATGACTAATCAGTTGGAGATTTCTGGCAGGCGGCGTAGTGTGCCGGTGGGTATCGGGCCGGCTACGGTGGGCGGCGGTGCGCCCGTTGTCGTGCAGTCCATGACGAATACCGACACTGCCGATGTGGTGGCGACGGTGAAACAGGTGCAGCAACTGGCCGCCGCCGGGTCGGAGCTGGTGCGCATCACGGTGAATAACGAGGATGCGGCGCGCCAGGTTGCCCGTATCCGTGAACGGCTGGATGCGCTGGGCTGCGACGTGCCCCTGATCGGGGATTTCCACTATAACGGCCACCTGTTGCTGACGAAATACCCCGATTGCGCCGAGGCGCTCGCCAAGTACCGCGTCAATCCGGGCAACGTGGGTTTCGGCAGGAAGCGCGACAGCCAGTTCGCCACTCTCATCGAGAAGGCCATCGAGTATGGCAAGCCGATACGCATCGGCGTGAACTGGGGCAGCCTGGACCAGGAACTCGCCACCCACATGATGGACGAGAACGCGAAGCTGGCTGAACCCCGGGATGCCGACAGCGTTATGCAGGAAGCCCTCATCGTCTCCGCCCTGAACAGCGCGCAGAAAGCCGAAGAGATCGGTCTGCCCCGGGACAGGATCATCCTGTCCTGCAAGGTGAGCGGTGTGCAGAAGCTGATTTCGGTCTACCGGGACCTGGCCGGGCGCTGTGATTATGCCCTGCATCTGGGCCTGACTGAGGCGGGGATGGGGTCCAAGGGGATCGTCGCTTCCACCGCGGCCCTGGGCGTCCTGTTGCAGGAGGGCATTGGCGATACGATCCGGATTTCCCTGACGCCCGAACCGGGCGGCGACCGCGCTACCGAGGTGATCGTGGCCCAGGAACTGCTTCAGACCATGGGCCTGCGTTCATTCACCCCCCTGGTCACCGCGTGTCCCGGCTGCGGCCGCACCACCAGCACCGTGTTCCAGGAACTGGCGGACAATATCCAGGCTTACATCAGGACCAAGATGCCGATCTGGCGGGAAAAGTACCCGGGCGTGGAGGAACTGAACCTGGCGGTGATGGGTTGCGTGGTGAACGGGCCGGGAGAGAGCAAGCATGCGGACATCGGCATCAGCCTGCCGGGCACCGGGGAGGCCCCTTCGGCTCCTGTCTTTGTTGACGGCAAAAAGACGGTCACCCTGCGCGGCGACAACATCGCCGCCGAGTTCCAGGCCATAGTGGATGATTATATAGAAAGCCGCTTTGGGTGAGCACGGGGCGACATAACGTAATACACCTCACCCGCCCCCCGGGACGGGTGAGGTAAATACATCAAATATCCGGCCGGATGTCAGCCTTGCAACAGGCTTATAGTCCTCGCAACGAAAACACTGACGACACCGGCTAACAGCGCCGAGGCTCCCTGGTCGAGTATCGCGTCGAGGTGTCCGCCTACCGCGGGAATAAGCCCCAACACGCCGTTTCCGTCTCCTGCTCCACCGCCCGGCATCGTTGCAGCAGCGGCAACAGCGAGGGTGACTATCAGGTAAGCGCTCGGATCGTCAGCATCGACCGCGGTCCAGCCATAGACCAGGCCAAGAACGACGAGAGCCAGAGGAAGCAGGTCCATCGGTACGGCCCCGGGAGCCAGACCCTCGATGATCGCTGCCAGCAAGATTAATCCAACGACGATTCTAGTCATATCATTTCACTCCTACTGTTATTATCGGTACGGCACTTCATTAACACAAACGCCTCACCCGCCCCCCATGACGGGTGAGGCAAATGCGTAAATCAGATTGAATATCAGCCTTTCAGCCGGTTCATTGTCCTCGCTACCAGGACACTGATTACACCGGCATAAAGTGCGTTGCTGACCTGAGCGACGATAGCATCGATGTAAGCGCCTATCGCGGGAATAGCGCCCAGAGCGCCCGCTGCTGCTCCTACAGCAATAGCGACTGCCAGGTAAGCGACAGGATCTTCAGCATCAACCGCAGTCCAGCCATAAACCAAGCCGAGAATTGCGATAGCCAGTGGAAGCAGGTCTGAAGGAACAGCGCCGGGAGCCAGTCCCTCGACAATCGCTGCCAGTAAGATTAATCCAACGACGATTCTAGTCATACTTATTCCCTCCTACGGTTATTATTACGTGAAGGGCCCGCCGCCGAGTGGCCCACGCTTGTCCTTGACATGGATTCAACGGCAAGCCACTTGGAAACTATAGCATATAAAAAGCGTAAAGGAACAAAAATAAAGCGGCAAGGCGAACTTTTTTTCGTTCTTTTTTTTACCGCGCCGTAAACTGCCGGAAATGGTTGTTTTTTAACAAATAAGGTGCGAAAAAGTGACAGCGAATCATGTACACTACACCCTTATCGACAATAACAAGACCGGAGAGGAACAGTATGTCAGAAGTAAAGGTTTACCCGGCGCCTGCGGCGCTTGCGACCACCGCACATATCGGCGCGGAACAGTACAAAGAGATGTACGCGCACTCGATCAACGAACCCGAAGCGTTCTGGGCCGAACAGGCGGAAAAATTCGTAAGCTGGTATAAAAAATGGGACAAGGTCCAGGACTGGGATTATGACCGGGTGGACATCAAGTGGTTCACCGGTGCGCAACTGAACGTATCATACAACTGCCTGGACCGGCACCTTGAGACCCGCGGCGATGACGTCGCCATCATCTGGGAAGGCGACGACCCCGCCATGGACAAGAACATCACCTACCGGGAACTGCACCGGGAAGTGTGCCGGTTCGCCAACGTCCTGAAGGCCAGGGGCGCCGGCAAGGGCGACCGCGTGTCCATCTACATGCCCATGATTCCCGAGGCGGCCGTGGCCATGCTGGCCTGCGCCCGCATCGGCGCGGTGCACTCGGTGGTATTCGGCGGCTTCTCGCCGGAGGCGCTCAAGGACCGCATCCTGGATTCCGACTGCCGGGTGGTCGTCACCGCGGACGAGACCGTGCGCGGCGGCCGTACCACGCCGCTCAAGGCGAACACCGACAAGGCCCTGGAGCAGTGCCCGGACGTGCACAGCGTCATCGTGGTAAGGCGCTCCGGCGCGGACGTGGACTGGACTGCGGGCCGGGACGTCTGGTACCACGAACAGGTGGAGCAGGCCGCGGACGACTGCCCGCCGGAGGTAATGGACGCGGAAGACCCGCTGTTCATCCTCTACACCTCGGGCTCCACCGGCAAGCCCAAGGGCGTCCTGCACACCAGCGGCGGCTACCTGCTGTACACCGCCCTGACGCATAAGTACGTGTTCGACTACCGGGACGGCGAGGTCTATTGGTGCACCGCGGACGTGGGCTGGGTCACGGGCCACTCCTACATCATCTACGGCCCCCTGTGCAACGGCGCCATCACCCTGATGTTCGAGGGCGTGCCCACTTATCCGGACGCAGGCCGGTTCTGGCAGGTAGTCGAAAAGCACCGGGTCAACATCTTCTATACCGCACCCACGGCCTTGCGCGCCCTGATGGGGCAGGGCGATGAGTTCGTGAAGAAGCACGACCGCAGCAGCCTGCGCGTGCTCGGCAGCGTGGGTGAACCCATCAACCCGGAAGCCTGGGAATGGTATTACCACGTGGTGGGCGAGGGGCGCTGCCCCATCGCGGACACCTGGTGGCAGACCGAGACCGGCGGTGTCCTGATCGCCCCGTACCCAGGCGCCACTGCCCTGAAACCCGGTTCCGCCACCCGGCCCTGCTTCGGCGTGGAGCCGTGCCTGGTGGACGACCAGGGCAACGAACTGGAGGGGGCCGTCTCCGGCGCCCTGTGCATCAAGCGCGCCTGGCCCGGCCAGATGCGCACCGTGTACGGCGACCATGAGCGCTTCATCGACACTTATTTCAAGATGTTCCCCGGCAGGTATTTCACCGGCGACGGGGCGCGCCGCGACGAGGACGGTTATTACTGGATCACCGGGCGCGTGGACGATGTGATCAACGTTTCCGGGCACCGCATGGGCACTGCCGAGGTGGAGAGCGCCCTGGTGCTGCACGACGCGGTGGCCGAGGCCGCCGTGGTGGGCTTCCCCCATGATATCAAGGGGCAGGGCATCTATGCCTACGTGACCCTGATGCAGGAGTCCGAACCGTCCCCGGAACTGCGCCGGGAACTGGTGCTGCACGTGCGCAAGGAGATCGGCCCCATCGCCAGCCCGGACGAGATCCAATGGGCGCCCGGCCTGCCCAAGACCCGTTCCGGAAAGATCATGCGCCGCATCCTGCGCAAGATCGCCGCCAATGAACTGGACAACCTGGGCGACACCAGCACCCTGGCGGACCCCGCCGTGGTTGACGACCTGGTTGAGAACAGGGCCGCGAGGTAAATGACCGTTGAAAACATCACAGCCCTGAAGGAGTACTTCACCCTCTGGCTGGAAGCCGGCGAGCAGGCGTACGCGGAGGTCGCCTTTACCGAGGAGTATTCACGCAACTTCGGCGGCCTGGTGAATGCCTTGATAGGCATGCGCCGCGGGCTGGATGAGCAGGCTGATGGCAGGGGTCAGAGTAAAATCACCCCGGCCCGTGCCGGTAGTCGCGATCCCGATGATTTTACTCTGACCCCATCTATCCCCCCACATATCCTGCCGATGCCCCCCGGCTTTGCCGGCTTGTCCGATACAGTCCCCGTGGAGGTGGGACCGTCGCCCAGGGACGAGGTGTACCGGGAGGACAAGGTCCGGTTATACCGCTACCGGCCGCTGGCCGATGAACCTCACGCCGTCCCCGTCCTGATCGTGTACGCCCTGGTCAACAGGCCGTATATCATGGACTTGCAGGACGGCCGGTCACTGATCCAGGGGCTGCTCAAGGCCGGCCTGGACGTGTACCTGCTCGACTGGTGTTGTCCCGACGAGGGCGATACGGGCCTGACGCTGGATGATTACATCAACCGCTACCTGGACAACTCGGTGGACGCCATCCGGCAGCGCCACGGCCTGGACCGCATCAACCTGCTGGGCGTGTGCCAGGGCGGCACCTTCTGTCTTTGCTACACCGCCCTGCACCAGGACAAGGTCGCCAACCTGGTGACCAGCGTCACACCCGTGGATTTCCATACTCCCCGCGACCTGCTCAGCCACCTGGTCCGCCACGTGGACATGGATCTGGCCGTGGACACGCTGGGCAATATCCCCGGCGAGTTCCTGAACTGGCTGTTCCTGATGCTGAGGCCGTACAAGCTGACCGGGAAGAAGTACCTGGACGCGCTGGAAATCATGGATGACAGCGACCGGCTCGCCACCTTCATGCGCATGGAGAAATGGATCTTCGACAGCCCGGACCAGGCCGGCGCGGCCTGCCGCCAGTTCGCCCGGGATTTTTACCAGGGCAATAAACTGGTGAAAGGCGAAGTCGAAATCGGCGGCAACCGGGTCGACCTGGAGGCGATCAACATCCCGATCCTCAACATCTTCGCCGCCAACGACCACCTGGTCCCGGTCGATGCCTCAAAAGCCCTGGCCGGCTGCGTCAGCAGCGAGGACTACACCGAACTCGAACTACCCGGCGGCCACATCGGCATCTACGTAGGCGCCGGCGCCGGGGATACCCTGCCTACCGCTATCAACGACTGGATCAGAAAAAGGGGACAGATTTAAAATCTGTCCCCTTTTCTCAATAAGTACCCTATATTAATTTCAGTAATACAACGATCAAGCTGATGGTCATCATGTGCAGACCTGCCATCCACTTGATCAATTCAACTTTCATATCAAGCAAATCTGATTTATTTGCTACTTGGGCAGGCTCGGTTATTTCGTCAGCGGCAAGGGTGGCCAATTCTTCATCCACTCCGGCTTTAAGTAACGCCCTGTACATAGGTGTACTAGTCATATCACATTCCCTATTGAATTTTATTTTAGTATTTATTCGCGTCGATTAAGTCCTGTGAAATATCATAACCAACGCAACTCGATATTAGACTATCCAGCCCGAACATTCAATAGGTATGACCGCTTTTAACAGTAGTTATTCTCCCTGAACCAGTCGATAGCGTCCTCTATGGCATGCCGCGCCGGGCGCGCTTCATAGCCCAGCGCCTGTTGCGCCAGCGCGGATGAGAAATACATGAATTTTTTCGACATTTTAACGCCGTCCACCGTCGCGAACGGCTCTTTTCCGCTCACCCGCGCCCAGTTTTCCGCCAGCCAGGCGAAGGGGTACACGGCATTGTGGGGCAAGCGCAGGCGCGGCGGCGCCAGGTTCGCATGGTCACATATCATGCCGAGTATGGTCTTCAACGACAGGTTTTCCCCGCCCAGGATGTAGCGTTTACCCGGTTCGCCCCGTTCCAACGCCAGCAGGTGGCCGGCCGCCACGTCGTCCACATGGGCGATGTTGAGGCCTGTATCCACGTAAGCCGGAATCTTCCTGTTCAGGGCATCGACGATGATGCGTCCGGTGGGCGTGGGCTTGACGTCCCGCGGCCCGATGGGCGTGGACGGGTTGACGATGACGACGGGCAGCCCCTGGTCCGCGACCAGTTCGCGCACCGCCTGTTCGGCCAGGAACTTCGAGCGCTTGTAGTGGCCGACCATGTCCCCCAGGCTCACCGGCGTGGTCTCGCCGGCGGGGCTGCGGTCCCGGTTGATGCCCAGGGTAGCCACGCTGCTGGTATAGACCATCCTGCCGGCGCCCGCGTCGGCGGCCGCGCACAGCAGGTTCCGGGTGCCGTCCACGTTGGTCTTGTACATGCGCTCCGGGTCGGGTATCCACAGGCGGTAATCCGCAGCGGCGTGGAACAGGTGACTGCAACCGCCGACCGCCCGTTTCAGCGAGGCAACGTCGGTCAGGTCGCCTTCGACCAGGTCAATGTCCAGTTGTTCCAGGTTGCGCCGGTCGCTGCCGGGCCTGGCCAGTGCCCTTACCTGGTGGCCTTGTCCCAGCAATGCCCGTACCAGCGCGGATCCTACAAAGCCGTTGCCGCCGGTGACCAGCGTAGTCATGAACCGGTCCGGGGCGCGGGGACGGAATTCAATTCCGTCCCTCCTGTACCCTGGGTATTGGCGCAGTGTCCGCAATGCGCACTGGCAGGAACCTGGAGGCGGAATTCAATTCCGTTCCCTCTTGCACCTCAGGTATTGGCGCAGCGTCCACAGGGCAAACACCGGCGCGCCTATGACGGCAATTACCAGGAACGGTTGCAGCAGCCCGAAGAACGTGATCAGCGGCATCAGGTAGAAGACGTCCTCGATCTCGAACAGTCCGATGTTGGGTTGCTCGATCTGGAACTTGCCGGTGATGTTGCTGATCATGAGGCGGAGCTGGAATATCGCGGCCACCGATACACCGGCGAGTATTCCCATGAACAGCGCCCCGGTTCCCAGCGGGCCGTGCATCAGGCCGAAGCCGATGCCTGCGAACAGCAGGATATCGACGACGGCGTCACTGGCAAGGTCGTAGTAATGGCCGAATTTGCTGGTCTTGCCGGTGATCCTGGCCAGTTCTCCGTCGGTGTGGTCGAGGAAGTTCGAGAGCACCAGGAACAATGCGCCGGCATTGGCCGGGCCCGGCTCCCCGGTGGCGAGCAGCGCGCAGGCGACGACGCCGGCGAGCAGCCGCGCAGAGGTAAGGTGGTTGGGGGTAACCGCGGTATCGCGCAACGGATAAACCAGCCAGGCCGCCAGCCTTGCGTCCAGTGGTTTGTCATTGTACATAAGGTTGCTTCCCGCAGGCTTCCATAACCCGGAATTATATCCTGTTCACAAATTTCAGGACACCCACAAATTTCAGGACACCCATTAATTCAGGACACCCATAAAGTTCATACGCCCCACCAAATTATGGGTGTCCTGAATTAACGCTGAATTAACGTTAGATGTTTGGGGTCAGAGTAAAAATTCTGGCGAATTTCCTACTCTGACCCCACTATTCTCTCCGCGGTCTGCCGATTACCGCCAGCAGCGCCGGCAGGACGAGGAGCATGCAGGCCAGGGTGACGCCGATGCCCAGGGTAAGCAGCATGCCCATGCTTGCAGTGCCTGCGTGCGGTGACAGGGCGAGGTTGCCGACTCCGCCCATGGTGGTGAGTGAACTGACGATGACTGCGCGGGCGGAACTGGTGGCCAGGATGTTTTTCCCGGCCGGCAGGTCCGTGCGGAACCTGTGGATGATGTGGATGCCGCTGTCCACGCCGATGCCCAGCAGCAGGGGCAGGGCGATGACGTTGGCGAAGTTCAGCGGCAGTCCGGCCAGCACGGCAACGCCGCCCGTGACCAGGGCCGCCGTGAGCAGCGGGACCAGCACCAGGAACACGTCTCTTTTGCGGGTCAGGAGTATGAACAGCATG
The DNA here is from genome assembly GCA_028819495.1 of Gammaproteobacteria bacterium. Lineage (GTDB taxonomy): Bacteria > Pseudomonadota > Gammaproteobacteria > Eutrophobiales > Eutrophobiaceae > JAAXHV01. The sequence goes on from JAPPLI010000217.1 coordinate 8,476, forward strand.
AGCGTGATGGCGATGAACGCGTACAGGAACGCCTGCCCGAAAGCCGCGGCTACCGCGTCGCTGGCCTCCAGGTTGTTGACCGGCGCGCCGGTGACCTCAGGTGAGACGGACTGGATCCCGCGCACGAATTCCCTCAACGCCTTGTTGTCCTGCATGTCATGCTTGGGATAGATCTCGACGCGGCGCTCGCCGCCGGCGCTGACCCAGAGCCGTTTGAGCTGGTCCGGCAGGGTTTCCAGGGATATGTAATCGGCGTTGAGGGATGTGTCCAGCGCGTCCAGGCGTCCGGGGAGTGACGCCAGCAGCATCCGCTCCAGTTGCGCCAGGTCATCCCCGCGCAGGCGGGAATCCACCCCCTCTTGTGCTTCCAGTAACCCCTCCAGGTTGCCGAGCAGCTTTTCATGGACTGGATCGTCCGCGTCCGCTTCCCGTAATTTGTCGCGAAACCCGCGCAGTGCCTCCAGGCGCCCCCCCACTGTCTGCGCCGCGGGGTCCGGCGGCGCGAGCGCCAGGTCGCCCAGCAGCAGGCCCATCTCGTCGATGATGAACAGTTTCTCGTCCTGGCCGGCGGGTATGAAGTCCGCCACCGTAACGACCTTGTCCACCAGGCCGGAGCGGCTGAGCGCTGCCCGGTAGCCCTCTGCCTGTTGCGCGTCGGCCGCGATCATGATGGCGGTCCAGGGCGTCAGGTCGTTGTCCGCCAGCAGTTCCCGGTACGTGGTCAGCGCGGCGCCGTCCCGGGCGTGCAGGTTGAGCGGGTTGTGGTCGAAGCGCAGGCCGCCCAGGGCCACGGCGGAAGCCAGCGCCAGGCAGGCGGTGGCGCCGAGGATCTTGCCGGCGTGCCGTTCAACCAGGCGCGCGGCGTCCGGCCCGGATTTTTCCCCAGGTGAAGCGCCCGGCGTGAAAGGCAGCAGTGACAGCAGCGCCGGGATGACCGTGATAGTGACCGCGAAACTGATGAACATGCTGAAACCGGAGATCCAGCCCAGTTCGGCAACGCCCGTGTAGTCGGTGGGGATGAAGGCGAAGAAGCCGATGGCGGTGCTGACCGCGCACAGGAACAGGGAGCCGCCGATGTTGACCGAGGTCTGGTCCAGCGCTCCGCCCCGGTCCGTGCCGTCGATGAGGTGTTCCCGGTAACGCAGGCAATAGTGGATCGCGAAATCCACCCCCAGGCCGATGTACAACACCGCGAACGCCACGGAGATCAGGTTCAGTTCGCCCACCGTGAGTATGGCGAAGGCGGCGGTGTATGCCAGGCCGGTGATCAGGCTGATCACGGTGACCAGCGCCAGTTTGAGGGAACTGAGGCCGGTCACCATGATCACGGTGACCAGGCACAGGGCCAGCAGGATGGCGGTTTCCGTGCCTTTCATCACGCTCAGCATTTCCTCGTGCGCCAGCATGGTGGCCCCGGTCAGGCGCAGTGCCGCGCCCGGGGAGGCGGCGATGCCGAGTTCATCATAGGCCCCGCGGATACTGTCGATGGCCGGGGTCGCCGGGAAAAAGCCGGCGTAGTCCAGTTTCGGCTGCGTGAGAATGAACTCGCGGTACCGGTCGTCGCCCGCGCCATCCCCGCCGCCGTCCGCGTTGCTGCTCCCGCCGTCCCCGTCCCCGGACATGAGTTGCTGCCATGAGAGGCGGTAGGGGCGGCCATCGCGCAACGCCTCCAGCGCGGCGTTGATGCGGGTCAGGACGGGTTCGATATCTACTTCATCACCGTCATCGGCGGCGTCCAGGGCATCGCCCAGCACTTCGAACAGGCCCCGGAGGGTGGGATCCCGGGCCAGTCTCGCCAGGAACGGCTGCACCTCGGCGAGGTTGTCGGACAGGTCCTGCAGTTCCGCGCCGTCGAGATACAGCAGCCCGGATTCCCGGAATACCGGCAGGGCGTTCGGGTAGTACACGAATTCGAACAGGTCCCGCTCCGCCTGCAGCCGTTCGTACAACAGCGATGCGGCGTCCCCGGCCTGGTCCGGCGTGGCGGCTTCCAGGACGATCAGGATGTTGTTGTCGTACTGCGGAAACAGCCGTTCATATTCCTGGTCCAGTTTGCGCCAGGAGAGCTCTGCCGACAGCATGTGCTCGGTGTCGGTGTTCATGCTGATATTGTGCGCGGTGTAGCGCACGGCAAGAAAGGCGAGGGCGAAGGCCACGGCCAGCACCGCGGGCGCGTACCTGCGCACCAGGCGTATCCAGTTGAGCAGCAGCGTGGAGGAGAATTGTTTCAGACGCGGAATACGTATTCCTTGCCGGGTTCCCTTTCGCAGTCCGGCGGGTAGCTTTTGCGCTTGTCGATGTAGTACTGGCGCCTGTGGTCGCCTTCAGACAACCTGTTGTAAGTGACGTAGAGCACTCGCCTGGGCGCTTCGGTCAGGTTTTCGCTGGAGCGGTGCGGCGCGAAGGAATCGAAGAAGATGGTGTCGCCGGGCCTGGTCGGAATGGCGGTATAATCCAGGCCGTTTTCTTCCAGCGGCGTCCATTTCTCCCCGATCAATCCCCGGCCGTGCTGGCCGGGGGCCATTTCCATGCAGCCGTTCTCTATGGTGGTGGCGTCGATGCTGACCAGGGCCGTGATATGCAGGCTGGCGTAGCTGTCCCAGCCCGCCTGCACGTCCTGGTGGGCCTTGAAACCCGCGCCGCCCGGCAGCTTGAAGTTTATCTTGTCCTTGTACAGGACCGCGTCCGTCCCGAACAGGCGCGAGCAGACGCCTCTTAACTTGTCGCCGTTGAAGACCCGGCTGAACCGGTCGTGGTAGGGTTCGATATCTTCCACCCGGCTCAGGATACGTTCGCCGGTCAGGCAGCTTTGCTCGAAGTACATCATGTATTTCCCCGCTTGTTCGGGGTATGCCATGACTTCGTCGGTCCAGCGGGTCAACTCCCTGATCTCGCCAGCGTCGAACAGGCCCCGGCAGACCAGGAACCCGTCCCGGCGAAAATCTTCCACCTGTTGATCTGTGAGCATTTTGTTCAGACTTGGATATGCTTAAAAAACGTTATTTATAAACTACTTCGGCGTTTTTGACAAGTCCGGCGACTCGCTTCATGGTCCTGCCGGCGCGGCGCGCGGCGCAGGCCAGGCGTATGACTGCCGGAATTTGTGCGGGCGACCTTGCCAGGTCGAGAGCCAGCCCCCGCGTATCGACCTCGCCGAACTCATCGACCCGCTGCAGCACGGCATCCGGCAGCGCGACATGCGCGGCATCGATAATGACGCGCAGGACGAACGCCGGCAGGCCGTTGCGCCGGGCCGCGTCGAACACACCGGCGCTTTCCATGTCGACGGCCATGGCCCCGGTCTGAGCGAACACTTCCTGCTTGTCCTCAACGGTTGCAACCGGTTGCGCCGCGCAGGCCAGCGGCCCGTTATGAACGGTGAAGCCATTGCGGGACAACCACTTCATCACCGATTCGGTCAGGCCGGCGTTCACGGTGAAGTTTCTTCCTGCTTCATGGACTTCTGCCGCAAGCACCAGGTCCCCCGGCCGGAGCGCGGGCGCCAAGGCCCCTGCGCTACCGAAACCAACCAGGCAGTCCGCGCCCGCCTCGGCCAGCTTCTGCCCTGCCTGCCGCGCCCGTTCCCGGCCCATGCCGGACACGATCAGCAGCTCCTTCTCATTGAGTTCGACAGGCTGTTGCGCCGGCAGTTCCCCGGACGTGAAGCAGCGCGCCTCGGAATGGAGCGCGCAGATTATGCCGGGTTTGTTCATGATGAATCAGGGACGGACTTAAGTCCGTCCCCGGTACATCTGCTCAAGCCGCGGGCAGGCCGGCCGCGAGCCGGTTGAACAGCCATCTCAGCATGAAGTCGTGACGGGTGAGCAGGTTCGTGGAAATAATCGTCGCCCGGACGGAGCGGCGCGAGATCTTGACCTCGTCCCCGGAAGTGAAGCCGCGGCGCCTGTTGATGTTGCGCAAGGTCAGCACCGCCATGCCCAGCGCCCACAGGCAGAAACGCCTGATCCCGGTCTCATTGCCGGGCAGCAGCAGCGTGTACTTCAGCGCATTGCCCAGGTGCATGCGGGCGACGCCGATCAGGTGCCCCAGGGCCTGCTGGAATTCCCTGCCGTTGCGCAGGGGGGCGCCGTCCAGGGACACGCCGTAGCTCTCCAGCACCGATTGCGGCAGCCAGCACATATCGCGTTTCTGGTCGTCCCAGATGTCCTTGAGGATGTTGGTCATCTGCAGGCCCTGGCCGAACGAGACCGCCAGTTGCATCAGCTCATCGTGGTTTTGATCGATGGCGCTGGAATAGTCGCAGAACAGCTCGGTGAGCATCTCGCCCACGACGCCCGCCACGTAATAACAGTAGTTGTCCATGTCCTGCTGGTCTTTCAGGCCCTTCGTCACGTCCGCCTCCTGGTACCGGGACATGCCATCGGCCATGATCCTGATGCAGCGCTGCAGCGCCGCCTGCTGGCGCTCGTTGAAGCTGTGGGTGATGCGGATGACCGCGGGGGTATTCCGTATCAGGTCGTGTTCGTCAGCGGTCGCAGTCGGTGACAGCCGCGGGAAAAGGTCCCCGGCGAACTGCTGCGCGTCCTCCCCGCCGTTCACTACCTTGATGAACCGCTCGGAGAATTCCCGCTTGTCGGCATAGGGCAGGTGCTTGTCGTCCTCGATGGTGTCGGCGATGCGGCACAACAGGTAGGCGTTGCCGACCACCTGTTCCAGGGCATCCGGGAGCTGCGGAATGGTCAGGGCAAAAGTGCGCGAGACGCCCTGGAGAATTTCATCCTGGTAGGTAAGGTCTGCCGGCGCGGGTGAATTCATCACCCCGCGAATATGCCAAGTATCGGGGGCAATGGCAAGGGTATTTATGGGTGTCCTGGATTTTTCCTGAAATAACGCCGGCTCTCCACCTGCTGCAGGGTGAGCAGTCCCGCCGGGTCGAACACCAGGTCGCGGATGCGCAGGGACAGGGACACGGCCAGGGAGAAGCCGGGGTCGAAACCGACCAGGGCGCCGATGAGTATGAACGCGCCTTCCTGCACGCCGTAGGCGTTGGGGATGATGAACGCGATATCGCTGAGGGTGGCCGTCAGGCTGCGCAGCAGCAGGGCTTCGAGCACGGTTATGGGTTGTCCCAGCAGGTAGCATGCCAGCCACAGTTCGAAGGTGTGCAGCGCCAGCGCGGCCAGCCGGTACAGCGTGGCGAGCAGGATTTTGCGCTTGTTGCCGTACAACTCCCGCACCAGCCGGTCCGCTTCGGTTGCGGAGAACTTCACGCCCTCCCAGGCTTCGTGCTTTACCAGCCTGCCGGCCAGTTTCGCCAGGGCGCCCAGCATACCGAGGCGCTGGATGATAATGAGGCCGGCGGCGCTGAACAGCAGGAACAGGATGGCGGCGATCGCGTACGGGACCAGGCCGTCTGCGCCGGGCAGGAACAACAACAGCAGGACGCCGACCAGCGCCCAGCAGGCCAGCGCCAGGGCCTGCACCGTCTTGTCCGCCATCACCGAGGCCGCGGCGTGCGCCCCGCCGGCGCCCCAGATCGTCAGCAGCCTGGCCTTCACCACCTCCCCGCCGATGGACGCCACCGGCAGCAGGTTGTTGACCGCGCGCCCCATCCACAGCGCCACCAGCGCATGGCTGAACGTGGGCTTTTGATCGGCCCTGAACAAATGCCTCCAGCCCTGCGCCGCCGGCAGCAGTGTCGGGAACCAGGCCAGGGGCAGCAACAGCAGGTACCAGCCCGAATCCAGCAGGAGTTGCAGCACCTCCATGAAGCCCTGCCAGACCAGCAGGCCGATGAGCAGCCCCAGCCCGAGGACAAGACCGATTTGTGTCAGAAAGCGCATGGGAGTTCGTGATAGAGGTAGTTGCAGACTTGAAAATATGCCGGCCAAGTATATGTCCGGGGCCGGCATATAACAAGTAAACGCCCGGGCCTTTTTCAGCGAATGTGGGTATTACCTGCGTTGCCCGCAGCAGACAACCTTGCCGTCCTGGATCACCAGTTCCGGGTAGACCAGGGCGCTGATGTCCTGCAGCGGGTCGGCGCTGAGCAGGATAAGGTCGGCGCGCTTTCCGGCGGTGATACTGCCCAGTTCATCATCGAGACCCATGGCCTCCGCGGCGCGCAGCGTCGCCGCCTGGATGATTTCGCCGTTGCTCATGCCTGCCGTCCGGAAGGCCTGCAGTTCCTGCAGGTAAAGCTTGTCGATGGTTTCCAGGTCTTTTACGTTGGAGTCCGTCCCGACCGCGAAGCGCACCCCGGCCGCCTTCATCTCGCGGAACTGGGCCATCATGGTCTCGTAGGTGTGCCCCAGGTTTTCCGATAACCACCCGGCGCTCTGCTTCTCCGCGTTGGCGGCGTATTCGTCATTCAGCTCGCGCAGGTGAAAACCCAGTGTCGGTATGACGTAGATGCCTTTCTCCACCATGGCGTTGATCACGTCCGGGCCGCCATAGGGATACATGTGTTCGGTGCTGTCCACGCCGGCTTCGACTGCAATACGGCCCGACTGTTTGTCAAGATCATGGGTGCCGCCGATGTGGGCGGTGACCTGCAGGTGGTAGATGTGGGCCTCATCGACTACCGCGTCCATTTCCTCCTGCGTCAGGAACGGGGCGACTTTTATCAGGTCGGCTTCCAGCTTGATCGCTTCCCGTACCCGTTCCCGCAGTTCCCAGGGGCCGTCGGCTTCCACCGCCCAGAGGGGGGGATGCAGCGGCTGAAACTCCGATCCATGGCCGCCGGTGACGGTAATGATGGGACCGGAGGTATAGTAACGCGCCCCGCCCATCAGGCCGGCGCGCTGGGTGCGTTTCAATGAATACCCGATCCATTCCCGCGCGCCCACGTCGCGCACCGTGGTGACGCCGATTTCCTGGTAGCGTTCCAGGAACCGTTCCGAGCGGATCGCGTTGACGATGTCGTCATCCAGGCGCCTGGGGCCGTCCAGCATGAAAGTGACGTGGACGTGCAGGTCGAACAGGCCGGGCAGGACCCATTTCCCGGCTGCGGAGATAACCTCCGTGCCGGGTTCACCGGCTGCCTCCCCGCCGAGGCTGCGTATCCGCTCTCCCTCAATAAGGATTCCGGGGTTTTCCCCGGGCCCTGCTCCGCTGCCGTCTATGAGCATGCCGCCGTCGATGAATATCCGCGCCGGGCTTTCAGCCTGTTGCGCCGCCACGGCAAGGCCGCCTGCCGCCGGCAGGCATGCGAGTATTACTGCAAGGAAATTTCTCAAATTTCTACAGGAAGTTCACCCGTATCGTTCCCCCGAACCAGCGCGGCGGGTTGTACACGCCCTGGCGGAATTTGAAACCGAGAAATCCGTCCGCCTTGATCAGGTTGGTCTCGTCCGTGAAGTTCTGGGCGAAGAAACTCGCCTCCCACCTGCCGTTGCCGGGCGCGTAGGTCAGGCGGGCGTTGGTGACGAAGTGCTCGCCCATGTCGGAGGACGGGTTGTTGAAGTTGTCCCGGAACTGGTTGTCCGACCACATGAAATCCCAGTGCAGGGTGATGGTGCCGTCCATCATCGGCTGGGTGAAACTCGCCGACCCGTTGAACGCGACGTTCGGCGCGAAACCCATGTCCACGTTCCTGGTGATGGTGCCGTTGTTGATATCCTTGAGGTTCGTCTCCAGCAGGGCGACGCCCAGTGAGAGTTCGAGAGGCTCCGTGGGATTGGCCTGTATCTCGATCTCTGCGCCGTAGTTCTCCGCATCGGCGTTGGTTACCGACCCGGCCAGCCCGGTCCAGTTGAATGCCTGGAAATCGTTGTAATCGTAATAGAAGACGGCCGTGTTCACCCGCGCACGGCGATCGAGGATGTCGATCTTGAAGCCGCCTTCATAAGCCCAGAGGGTCTCGTCCCCGAACTGGACGTCCTCCGGTGTGGGGACATTGTAAAACCCGTTGTTGAAGCCGCCGGCCTTGGTTCCGCGCACGACCTTGCCGTAGATCAGCCAGTTCTCCGTGGGCTTGAAGTGGAGCTCGAGGTTTGCCGAGACCAGTTCATCGGTGCGGTTGACCAGGTCGCCGACGTTTTCCTCGACAAAATTACCTGCCGCGTTGCGGAACATACCGAAGAATGTGTTGACCGCTTCATATTTCTTGTCGTCGTTGGTATAGCGGACCCCGGCCAGGACTGCCACCTGCGGCGAAATATCGTATTCGATATGGCCGAAGATCGACCACGAATCGAGGTTCAGTTCCCACGGGGCATCAAGGGCTGCCGGGAAGCCGAAAAATGCGGCGGTGGGATGCGCCTCCGCATCCTGGTTCAGGTAGTAGAAACCCGCGGTCCAGCGGAAATTCTCGTTATCCTGGAACAGCCTGGCTTCCTGGGTCCAGATATGCTGATCCACCGGGAACCCCGCGGTGCACATGTTGTGGGGCGCGCCGTCGCAGTCCTCAAGATTGTCCCGGGTTACCCAGGCGTAGCCGGTGAGCGAGGTGAGGGTGATGTTGTTGGGCATGTCCCAATCCACCCTGACCAGCCAGTTGAACACCTCGGATTCCACCACCTGGGGGTTGTCGGTGTACACGGTACGGGGTTTCTCCGCCCCGACCTGGCGCTCGTTGAACCCGAACGTGTCGACCCCGTCCAGGTCCAGGTGCTGCAGCCCGGTAGCGGGGTCGAGGTAGGCGATTTCATGGTCGGTATACAAGGGGATCACGTTGATATCGCCGTACTGAACCTTGGCCAGTATCGAAATGTCTTCGGTCGGCGTATACAGCAGTTGCACGCGCCCGGTCTTGGTGCCGTAATCGGTGCCGTCCTTGAACTCCGGGTTCAGGTTTTTCACGTAGCCATCGCTGTCGTGGTAAAGGAGCGAGGCGCGCACTGCCAGGTTTTCGGTGGCAGGCGCGTTGATCATTCCCTCGATCCGCACTTCATCGTAGGATGCGTAGGTGGCGTCGACGTAGCCCTCGGCTTCGCGCGTCGGTTTTTTCGTGATGAAGTGGATGAGCCCGCCGGTGGTGTTCCTCCCGAACAGGGTGCCCTGCGGCCCGCGCAGCACTTCGACCCGCTCCAGGTCGTACAGCGCGAAATCCAGTCCCGCGGGCGGCAGCATGTAGAACTCGTCGACATACCCGGCGACCGGGGTTTCATGGGCGTCGCCGAAATCGCTCAGGCCGATACCCCGAATATAGGTGGCGGAGTTGGCGCCCCGTCCCTGGGTCGAGAAGTTGTACACGTTCGGGGCCTGGGCGACCACGTCGGTACTGGCGACGAAGCGGAAATCCCGTATTTGCCCGCTGTCCAGCGCGGTGATCGAAATGGCGACGTCCTGCAGGCTCTGCTCGCGTTTTTGCGCAGTGACAACGACTTCTTCGAGGACCGTGGCGGCATGGACTGGGACGAGTGATGCGACAAGACAGGTAATGAACAGCCGAACGAGTGTTGTTTTCATAGGCTTGCTCCCGATTTTCCCCCATATACGAATCAGGAAGTATAGAAAAGTTTCGGGACAAAAAGTAATCAGAATAATGAATACAGCTATATCATCCGGGCTTATTATTGCAGCTTGACCGGAGCGCCGGTTCTGGTCCCCGCGGTCCAGGGTTAACATTCTGCGCAGGTTCATGACAATTGTTTAAGTTATGCGCGCTTGATAACATAAAGCATTACGAAGCAGAAGCAGTCTATGACTTCAGCAATGAAACGCATTGGCCCCCGGTTCGGCATCTGGGCAGTTGTTTACGGTACTGCTGCATCACTCCATCATCCGGAGGACCCGCCTGACGCATCATGGGCGCGTAACCGGGATCTGGTGCTGGAAGCTGAAGCTCTCGGCATAGACTCCGTGCTGGTTGCCCAGCACATCATCAACCCCTTTGGAGATGACTTCGATCAACTGGAGACCCTGACTTCCTGCGGGGCGCTCGCAGCAATCACGAAAGATATCGAAATTATCGCGGCAATCAAACCATACCTGTTCCACCCGGCCGTGCTGGCGAAAATGGCGCTGCAACTGGAAGAGATCAGCCAGGGACGTTTTTCACTCAATTTCGTCAACGCGTGGTATCTCCCTGAGTTCCGCAAAGCGGGGATTCCTTTCCCGCCACACGACGAACGCTACACCTACGGTGGTGAATGGCTGCGCGTTGTCAGGAAGCTCATATCAGGTGAACGGGTGACCGTGGACGGGGACAACTTCAAGCTGGATGGCTACCAGTTCAAACCCGCATCGAAGTGGCGGCCGCGACCTTTACTTTACTCGGGCGGCGAGTCGGAGGCGGCGCTTAACCTCACTGTCGAGTTGTGCGATACCTGGTTCATGTTCGGGCAACCGCTGGAAGATGTCGCCGGGAAGATTAACGGCATGCGCAAGCGCCCGCGCAACGGTACGCCGCTCAGCTACGGAGTTTCAGCTTTTCCTTTTGCCCGTCCGACACAGTCCGAGGCAGAGGAGGCGCTGGCTTATGCCTTTGAACTCCGTGAAAAGGACAGGGAAGTCTATGAGGCGCTGCACAGGAATGCCGACCCGGAAGTCGTCACCTCCAAGGTAATAGCCAAGGCGCCGGGGATAGGCGTCGGCAACGGCACCGGTTGCGGGTTCACCGGCTCCTACGATGAAGTTGCAAGACGCATCACCGCCTTCCATAATGCCGGTGTTGAAATAATCCTGCTCGAATTCCAGCCGTTCGAGCGGGAGATGCGGCGTTTCGCAGAGGAAGTCATGCCGCGCGTGACAAGACTCTGCTCCTTGAAATGACCGGATAACGGTCTGAAGGAGCCTCTAATCAAGTCAGAGCTTTCTTAACTGAAATGATTACCGTCCACCCAGTTGTTGACCCTGAGATGCGGCACTTTGCTGAAGTGCCTGATATTATTGGTAATTATGATTCCATTCCGGCTCAATACATGTGCTGCAATCATCGTATCGTTCGGGCCGATAGGTGAACCAGCTTCATATAACCAGGCCTGCAGTTTTGCAAATGCCTCTGCCGCTTTTCTATCCCAGGCTAATACCTCATCCAGACGAGCTACGAACTCTGAAATTAAGTTATGATGCTTGCCTTTGTTCTTGTTATCTGCCCGTTCCGCTCCGAGTAACAGTTCCGAATAGGTAATCGCTGAGATAGTGACGTGATGACCCTGCTCCACAGCAACCCGCATTGATGATATTACTGCTTCAGGCCTTCTTTTTATAATATAACTGCAAGTGTCTGTATCGAGTATATATAAATTCAAAAATCCACCCTCTTGTCATCCATGAGCGCCGGCCGCGATGACATGAAGTCATCATCCGCTAGTGGCAGATCGGCAAAGGAAGTCCAGGATTTCCGGACGGGGATCAGCAGAATGTTGTCGCCTTCCTTCTTGACGATCACCTCCTTGATCCCTTCAAACTCAAATTCCCTGGGCAACCTGACTGCCTGGTTTTTGCCGTTTTTGAATAATTTGGCCGTTTTCACAGGTTTGTGTCTCACTATGATAAATTAAACATATGTCTAGTATATGCCTATTATTCAGGTATTGCAAGTATGCAGGTGTTCAGTGGTCAGGTTGGCAACATACAACCCTTATGCAACCTATGTATCAGGACGGACAAGCGAATTGATATACCCGATGATGTCGATCATGGCCTGTTCATCCTCGATTGGCGCCATCGCCGCTTTCATTTGTTGTCCCGGCACATCCGCTTCGTGTGAGCCCCGTGTGCCGTCCTTGAATTTGCGTAACTGTTCCAGTTGGTACCAGCCTTCCAGCCCGGCCAGCGGGGTTGCGTTCAGGGCCGGGATGCCTTCCGCCTTCCCGCCGTGGCAACTGGCGCAGTAGCTGTCGTACAAAGGCTTGCCGCGGCGGATGTCGCCGCCAAGGGTGTCCCTCGCATAGGTATCCGGTAACAAATCGATGTAAGCCACAACATCGCGGATTGCCCGGTCCCCGGCTAATGCATTTGCGCGGCCGTTCATCTGCCACCCGTAGAAATCGGCAAGTCCTCCACGCACCATCTTGCGGTAGTTGCGCAATTGCCTGTGGAGATATTCCGGCCCTTGCAGGGTCAATCGCGGCCCGTGCATGTACGGGTTGCCCTCGCCGTTAATCCCGTGACAGGCGGCGCAGGTAGTGTAGTAGGCCTTGCCGCGGGCGATGGAGAGGAGCGCCCGCGTCTGCTCTGTTTCACGCGCGGCATCAGCTTCGTCCCCGGCTGCAATACAGGTGGCTGCCGGCAGACAGCAGATTACCGCTGCCAGGGAAATGACACTGCGCCTCAGTGATTCAAGCATAGTGGGAAACACCCGTATTACACGCTCAGAAAATCATGGTACACGCCTTCAGGGTCGTATTGCCGGCGCAGTTGGTTCAGTTTCTCCCAGTTCTCCGGCGCAAAACACGCGGACGTCATGTCCGAGCGCGTCTCCCGGTCGAATTCATTGATATAAAAACCGGAAGCGTAGGGCTGCATTTCATCATAAAAGTTTCTTAACCAGTCCTGGTTGGCATGATCATCTTCCGCATGGTCCCATTGGGCATAACCGGCCAGATAAAATAAGCCGGATGTTGAACAGGCGGCATCGGGGAAGGTTAGATCTCCACGCCATAGAATAACGGGGGTATTGCCATCGGAGGGCGACGTCAGCATGTGCTTGCTCAACACCCCGGCCGAGTCCAGGATGTTATCGGTATAGATGTTATCGGCCCGCGCCCGGCGTTGCGGGAACGGTCCCTCGTTGTCCTGGTACAGGACTTCCATCGGTGTGGGCCTGTTTTTCAGGGTTGTCAAAGCCAGTTTACCGGTCGGGTGGGCCTCAATCGGGGCCAGCATCCGCTTTGCCTGTGATTGTGTATCTGCGAAGGTTATGGCGGTCATTACTACAACGCGGCCGCACTGGTCGCCCTTGCACTGCGCGGCGAGGTCCGGTGGTGTGGGGACGACGACGGTCAATACTTCCAGGTTGGGATCCAGGGACGGACCGACTTCTTCCACCATTTCCACAACCTGCAGCATGTCCGAATAGTGGAACGTGTAATAATCCGTGGAGATTGCCCGGGGCAGGGGATGGCACCGGAGATAAAAACGCGTGACGGTAAAGAACAACCCCGGTCCGGCCCCGCGTGCGGCCCAGAACAGGTCCGTATTCCGGTTCTCGTTGACATGCAGCAATTCGCCTTCTGCCGTGACCACATCCAGTCCCGCGATATTGAACACACTCATGCCCCCCCAGGCGCCCGAATTCAGGCCGAGGCCGCCACCCAGCAAGAAACCGCTGAGCGGCACCATTCCGCAGTGGGCCGTGGGGAACGCCAGTCCATACGGACGCAGGTACTCGCTCAGCCCCCTGCCGATTACCCCCGCTTCCACCACGGCAATGCCGGTACGTGTATCCATTTCGATCTTCTGCAAACGCGATACGTCTACCAGCACCCCCTCATTGCGCAGGTAACAGCCGCTCCAACTATGCCCTCCGCTGCGGGTGGTAATTTTTAATTGGTTGTGGCGGGCAAAGTTCACTGCCTCAACCACGTCCGCCTCGGTTTCGGCCTGGACGATCACGTCCGGGTAACGCCGGAACTTGCGGTATTGCCAGATCATGCTCCGGCGCCAGGGTTCATACGTGGGATCGCCGCGCTCCACGACCGTTCCGGCAACCCGGCTTTTCAGGGCGGCGAGTGTTTTTGCGGGGTTGTTCCGGATAACTGTCGCAGCCGGGGACAGGCGGGGCAGGAGCAGACTGCCGGTGACCAGTCCTGCGGCTTTTTCGATAAACCGCCGCCTGCCGGAATTGATGATTGAGTTTGAGATATTCCTCAATTTCGGAAGGCGGATCGTTTTATTCGGCATCGGGATGTTCCCATGAGTTGTTTTATGAGAAGCAACAGATATACGAGAGTGTAGCAGTTTTTACCGTGCCGGGTGTTTGTCCCTATCTTTCGGAAGCTCCCAGGTATTGGCGGATTAATTCGACTTCGCTTGAATCCAGGAGATCGGCAAAACCCGGCATGCCTTTCGCCTCAAACACACCGTCAAGTACGATATTCCTGAATATTGCGTTAAGGGCACCTCTAAAAATTAGAGGCGCCCGTGCAGCATAAGGATATGCTGCCATTTTTAATCACGTAAGTGATTGAAAATGAAGGAAACGGAAAATCGCACTTTTCCGTTTCCGTCTCTAAAAATGCCACGGATGGCATTTTTAGAGGTTCCTTTAATTTCGGGGCGCATCCCCGCCAGGCCGGGCAATATTGACTTGCTGCCGAACATTCCGTGACAACTGCCGCAAAACCTGACGTACAGTTTTTCTCCCTGGTGTATACGCTCATCCCCCTGCTTTTGCATGATTGGCGCAGGGGATGATGGTGACGCGGTTATCACGGGAGGTAACGGCACATTCGTTCCGTCCAGCTTAAACACCAGCAGGCGTCCGGAGTTCTTATACTTCATTGCTGCCGCGGCGTCGTCCAGCATGAACAGTGTGGCGCCGCCAAATCCCGCCATGACGGCAATATACTGCTCCCCGTCTATCGCGTAGCTGACCGGCGGCGCCATGATGACCGTTCCGGCATAAAGATGGAGCAACCTGGCCCCGGTCAAGGCATCGTATGCGTTGAAATAACCGTCTTCCGTTCCCTGAAACACCAGTCTGCCGGCCGTCGTCAGCGTTCCTCCATTGATAAAGGTGGCATTTTTAACCTGCCACACTGATTTCTGCCTGACGGGGTCCCAGGCAATAAGGTATCCGCCTTCTTCCACTGCCGGCTGGTTCCGCCTGAGTTGTTCGATGTGAGGTACGTTGTAATCAAACAGGTAAAAATTGTCGGGTGAATGCACCCAGCCTTTTTCCTGCGCCGGGATATAGACCAGTCCAGTGTCGGGATTGAACGACATCGGGTGCCAGTTGTGCCCGCCCAGCTCTGACGGGTAAACCAGTTTGTCTTCACGGCTGTAATCGCCTTGCCCTGTCTCTACCGGCCGGCCGTTTTCTATATGGCTGGCCCAGTTCACCGTGACATATTTTTCCGCGGACAGGAGTTCGCCATCGGTACGGTCAAGCACGTAAAAAAAGCCGTTCTTGGGCGCTTGCAATAATGCTTTTCTTTCCTTTCCGTCAATTGCCAGGTCCGCCAGGATCATATGCTGGGTGGCCGTGTAGTCCCAACTGTCTCCGGGCGTGGTCTGGTAGTGCCATTTCATCTGCCCGCTGTCCGCATCGAGGGCAAGGATGGATGACAGGAACAGGTTGTCCCCGCCGCCAGGGCTGCGGCGGTGCCGGGCATGGGGCGCGCCGTTTCCGGTCCCGATATAGAGCAGGTTCAGTTCCGGGTCGAACGCCATGGAATCCCAGACCGTGCCGCCGCCACCCGTGTCCAGCCATTCGCCGGTTTTGCTCCATGTCTTTGCGGCCATTTCCAGCTCCGGCTGTTCATGGGGCCCGTCCGGTGAACCCGGCACGGTATAGATACGCCAGACCGGCTCTCCGGACAGGGCGTCATAGGCCGACACATACCCGCGCACACCGAATTCGGCCCCCCCGTTGCCGATGATGACCTTGCCGTTGACGACGCGCGGCGCGCCCGTGATGCTCGCGGGCTTCGTCCGGTCGATGGTATTGACTTCCCACAACAGTTTTCCCGTTTGCGCGTCCAGCGCAATCAGCCTGCCGTCGAATGTCCCCAGGAAAACCCGCTCGCGCCAGACCGCGACTCCCCGGTTTACCACGTCGCAACAACCTTTTCGGGACCAGCTTCGCGGCACTTCGGGATCATGCTTCCACAACAGTTTCCCGGTCTTTGCATCGAGGGCATAAACGACACTCCATGTTCCGGTGGTAAACAGGACGCCGTTGCGGACGATCGGGGTGGCCTCCAGTCCGCGCACCGTGTTCATGTCGAAAAGCCAGGCAAGCCCAAGCGTGGATACGTTTTTGTGATTGATTTGCGTGAGTGGCGAGAAACGCTGTTCAGACCAGGTCCGGCCGTGCAAAGGCCAGTCATCGGCCAAAGCCTGTGCGCAGAGCACGAAAAGCAAAAATGCGATCCCCATGTCAATTACGGTACAAGGATGCGCCGGTAAAATCAACGAAGCGCCGGATACCCAAACGCCGCATCATATTTTATAATGCGGGTACCGTCCGCCCGCTGCCGGCCGGCGTCCGCTGCCATGGGGAACAAGTACAAAACCTTTGCCGCTCAGTTTTACCTGGAGGAAGCCGGTTTTTTCCGGCGGCTGAAGCGTGATATCCGCCTGTTGATCCATCTCCTCAAAACCATCGTGATGTGGATCAGGGCCGGCAAGGTCCGGTCGGAATTCAGGCGTTTCCGGGCAGAGGGCAGGCGCTATTACGTGGACCGGTTCACGCCGACCGGGGGGAAGCTGTGAAGCTGTACGACACGCCATCGGCGGAAAACCTGCCGGCCTACCGGGCGCAACCCGTTTCCGGGAATGACATCAACGGCCTGGGCGTGAAGGAAAAGGTGCGCCCCGGGCGGGTGTTCCATGCCCCCTGGATCAGGGAGTTGCCCTGGACCGTCATGAACGACTTTTTCCTGATGAACAATTCCTGGTCAATCATGCTCCAGGCCCTCAGGAACCGCTGGGTGATGCGCCGCTGCGCCGGGCCGGTGGCAAAACGCCGGGTTGAAGTGGATGAGCCGGTTGAAATGGCCCGGCAATTGAAGCAAAAGGCGCAGGAACTGGGCGCCGGCATTGTCGGGGTTACCGAAATGGAACCCAACGACCTGTACGGCGACATGGAATTGAAGTACAAGTACGCCATCTGTATCGGCATCCCCATGCGCCGGGAGGAGATGGTGCATGTGCCCCACGAGCGCTCCGGGCTGGAGGTCCAGCGCGTCTACGGGGAGGTGGCCCGGGTGGCCGTCGAACTGGCCGAATACATACGCGCCATGGGCTGGCCCGCCCACGCTTACGGCGACCCGCGCAGCACCGAGGCGCTGCAGATACCCATGGCGGTACGCGCCGGCCTGGGCGAGTTGGGCAAGCACGGTTCGATGATCTCGAAGGAGTACGGCTCCAACTTCCGCCTGTCCGCCGTCGGCACGGACATCCCCCTCAGCATAGACGGCCCGGTGGATATCGGCGTGGACGACCTGTGCCTGGGGTGCCGGCGCTGCACCATCGATTGCCCGCCGGACGCCATTCACGATGACAAGCAATGGGTGCGCGGCGAATACCGCTGGTACGTGGATTTCGACAAGTGCGTGCCTTATTTCAGTACGACTTTCGGTTGCGCGATCTGCATAGAAGTCTGCCCCTGGTCGGAACCGGGCCGGGGGCCGAAGCTGTCGCAGATGCTGCTGGCAAAGCGCGAGAAAAAACAAACACCCTGACACCGTATATTATTTTCCGTGATATCCGGTTATAGATTCTGGTAATTGGAATTATGCTCTCCGGGTAGACTATAGTTATCCTCGAATAAACCCGTCTTTTTCCGGTTGCGGCGGGTACGGTGAGGCTTCGTCCCGGGGGGTACATCAATGAAGGTTCATTCACGTCTTTCCAGCGTTTTACCTGTAGTCCTGTTCTCATTTTTCGCAGCGAATTCCTATGCGGCAGTCCTTGAGGAAATCATCGTCACCGCGCAGAAGCGGGAGCAGAACCTGCAGAACGTCGGTATTTCCGTCACCGCGCTCAGCGGCGACCAGATGCGCAAGTTCGAATTCAACAACAGCACGGAAGTCGGGCAGCAGATTCCGGGTGTGACGAATTTTTCCACCATGGGCAGGGGCGCGGCGGCGTTCACTTATATCAGGGGTATCGGGCAGAACGATTTCGGTGACGCCCATGAATCGCCGGTTGTCGGGTACAACGACGAGTTTTACCTGTTGCCGCAGACCGCGATTGATTTCGGGTTGTTCGACCTGGAGCGGGTGGAAGTCCTGCGCGGCCCGCAGGGGACCTTGTTCGGGCGCAACACCACGGGGGGATTGATGCACTACGTGACCAACAAGCCGGGAGACCTGTTTAACGGTTACATCGACGCCACCTACGCATCCTATGACGAGGTTATCGTGGAAGCCGCGGCAGGCGGCCCGCTCAGCGAGGATCTGTCGGTGCGGGTTGCCGGACTGTTTCACGAAGCCGATGGATACATCAAGAACAGGGGGCCGTTTCCTGACGGCTCCGATGTCGGCACCTATGCTGCACGCGGCCAGTTTACCTACGAACCGACGGAAACGTTCAGGGTCACGGGCAAGGTTCAATACGGGGAAAGGGACGTGATACCCCTGTATACGGACCATGAGATAGTCTCGTTCGATCCTGCTACCGGACTCGCCTCCAACAATCCCGGCGGGGTCGATATATTCGGGTATTCCGAAAGCCAGCTCGGCGTGGAAGAGCCGAGAGAAGTCTGGACCGACAGCCCGCAGGACCTGGAATCCGAGGCGTTCCATACCCTGCTGCGCGCCGAATGGGACATCGGGGAGGTGACGCTGACGTCGCTGACGGGTTATCTGAACCTGTCGCGTGACAACATAGAGGATTGCGACGGGTCCATCAATTTCCTCTGTATTGCGGCGTTCCCCTTTGATACCGAACACGTCACCCAGGAGCTCAGGGTTGCAGGGGAGACCGGACAATTCCGGTGGACTACCGGATTATATTACCTGTACCAGGATGCGGATGCGAAACCTTACGCGGAACTGGTCACCGGCATCGTGGTATTCGATGCGCCATGGACACTGGAAACGGAATCGATCTCGGTATTCGGGCAGGCCGAGTACAGCCTGCATGAAGACTGGACGCTCATCGGCGGCGTGCGTTATACCCATGATGAAAAGAATTTTGAAACCGAAAACCGCACCAGCGGCGTATTCGTCACCCCGGCGGCCAATTTTACCCGGGAGGCCGTAGGCGGTCTCACCAATCGGAAGGAAGACCTGATATCCGCCAAGCTTGAACTGGACTGGCACCCGACGGAGGACCTGCTGGTGTACGGGTCCGTGTCCCGCGGCACCAAGGCAGGGGGTTTCAACAACGGGTTTTACAGTATCCCGACTCCCGAACAGGTGCCTTACGGGGATGAGACCCTGTATGCGTTTGAAATAGGCATGAAGAATACGTTTCTGGATGGCCGGGCGCGCCTGAATGCCGCGGCGTTCTATTATGACTACTCGGATTTTCATACCTACAACTGGAACGGCCTGGGCGGCGCGATTTCAAATTCGGACGCATCGTCCTACGGCGCGGAAGTTGAGTTTGCTATCACTCCGGCCGACCGCCTGAATATTTCCGTCGGCGTTGCATTGCTCGACTCTGAAATCGAGGACGTGACAAATGGTACGGTTGTGCGGGACGTCGAGATGTCTTTTGCCCCGGCATTCGATATCACCGGCCAGGTGATCTATAGCTGGCCGGTATGGAATGGCGACCTTGAGGCGCAATGGAACTTCAATTACATGGATAACAGGTACAACAACAACTACAACGATCCCGCATCGGACCTCGAGGAGAGTTTCGTCACCAATGCAAGGCTGTCCTGGCTATCGGCAAACCAGGATTGGGAAGTCAGTTTCTTCGTGAAAAACCTCACAGACGAGACCAACCTGATCAAGATTTTCGTATTCCCGTTCAATTACCGGCAGGCGGTGTATGACCCGCCGCGCTGGTTCGGCGGCTCGATTCGCAGGAATTTCAATTAGTCACTTGGCTCGTCATGCCGGTATTATTGGGGGGTGCCGGCGTGACGAGGGGGATATCAGCCGCTGCGTAGCATTGCGGTTTGCGCCGTGTCGATGGCGCCGTCTTCATTGAGCGCCACCCGGTAGGTTTCCCGCGCCCGTTCCGGTGATACCCAGCCGCGCTGTACGTCGCGGGCGACCCGGTCGGGATCGCGTGTTCCGGGTGGTCCGTAACCGGCCCCGCCGCTGCCTATCGAGACGACGCGTTCTCCCGGTTTGACCGTGACCTGTTCATAGGTGCCCAGTGGATCCGACACTTCTCCTTCGCTGTAGCGCACGTACTGGCGCGCCAGGCAACCGTTTTCCCCGCCCTGCACGCCGATGGCCTCGTAATTGGTGCCCTCGCTCAGCCACACGGCCGTGAGTTCACAGTCCAGCGAGCCGAACTCGACCTGCAGGGCCGGTGAGCCACAGTAGCGTCCGGCGCCCTCGCTGTCGCGCAGGATGTGTTCGGAGTGGATCAGCACGGGATATTTCATTTCCAGTATCTCGATGCTGTCGCGGCGCAGGAACCCGGCGGCGCCGAGGCCGAGGATGGTCAGCCAGCCGTCGGCAACGGGGCCGGCGGCCCCGGCCGTGAAGCCGAGCCACAACTGGTTCACGAACGTTCCGCGCCCGGGGCGGTTGTCGGTGCCCGATATCACCGCCGTGGCCGCCGGCGAGGCCTTGCCCGTCGCAGCCATGCCGTGGCCGTCACCGAGTCCGGCAAGGGCGCGTACCACGCAGTTGGCGAGCAGTTCGGAGAGGTTGGTGGTCGCCACCGAGCAACTGTACGGGTGTTTCGGAATCCCGACCACGCAGTTCTCGCGCAGGTGCACGCGCAGGCGGCGGAAGCTGCCCGCGTTGGACGGCACCACGGAGCCCAGCCCGGTGAACACGCCCATCATCGCCGCGGTGCGCGCGGTCGATTCGGTCAGGTTCAGGCCGCAGGGCTGGCAATCCGGGTTGTCGGTCAGGTCCACCTCGATGCGCGCGGCGTCGCTGTCGACCTTGAGATGCGCCCTCACTTCAAGACCGTCCGGCAAGGCGCCCGGGATAGGATCGTGCCAGCCGGAGGTGGTCGTTTCCCCCGAGGGCAGGCGCCGGATCGCATCGATCATCAGACGCTCGCTGTAATCGAACCATTCGGCAGGGTATGCGGCGAGTTCTTCCCCGTCCATCTCCTGCAGCAGTTCCAGCAGTTTGCGTTCGCCGATCCGGACCGCGCCCAGCAGGGCGAGGAAGTCGCCGTGCCACAGCTCGGGCACCCGGATCCGGACCTGGGCCATGCGCAGCACGTCTTCCCGGTCCCGGTAGTCTTCCTGTACCTTCACGCAGGGAAATATCAGCGCGCCTTCTTCGTAAACGTCCCGCGCCGCCGCCGAGTAGGTGGTGGGTATCGCGTTCCCGCAATCGGCCAGGTGCGCCTTGGCGATGACGGTGAAGCGGTGCCGGCCGGAGTCATCCACGACCGGGACGAGTATGGTCCAGTCGGCCGCGTGTGAATTCCCGTGGTAGGGTGAGTTGTGCAGGAAGGCGTCGCCGCGCCTCAGCTCCGGGTTGAAGCGCACCATCCATTGCGCCATCAGGTCCGGGCCGCTCATGACGTGGATCGGCAGGCTCTCGGCCATGGCCAACATTTCATGGTCGGCGGTCAGGATACAACAGGAAAAGTCCCGCGCCGTGTTCAGGATGGCGGAACGCGCGGTACGTAACAGGGTATTGGTCATCGCCCGCACGATGCCGTCGAAACGGTTATTCAGCAGTGCGAGCTGGTGCCCGTCAAGAATACTGGTTTTTCTGTTCATCGGTGAGCTCTCTTTGAATTATGGGGACACAATACTTAATTCCGCCAAGATGTTCACATTTTTCTAGAACTTTCAGAATTAAGTATTGTGTCCCCATAATTCATAAATCAGCAGGGATTCGTTGGCTCTGCGCGCCACCTCCGACCGGGCATCGACCACCAGTGTCGTTACCGGTGACTCGACCAGCAACGGACCGGGGTAACGGCGCCCTGTTTCCAGGTCCTGCACCT
>JAPPLI010000217.1:30202-53424 GCA_028819495.1 Gammaproteobacteria bacterium
GACTCGACCAGCAACGGACCGGGGTAACGGCGCCCTGTTTCCAGGTCCTGCACCTGGTATACCGGCGTGTCGATGACGCCCTGGCCCGGGAAATAGGCCTTGCGTGTGCCTCCTGCGCCGCTTCGCCCCGGCGCCGAAGGCGGTTTCAGGGCATCCGCATCCTGCAGGGCGCAACTGACGTGCGCCACCCAGGTCAATACCTCCACGTCCGAGCCCGTGTCGCGTACCGCGAACAGCGCGTCATGGGTGTCGTGGAAGCTCTCCACCAGGGCGGTGATATCCTCATCGGAGCTGAATTCCGGGCGCGCCAGCGGCACTTCGATCTCCCACACCTGTTCCTGGTAACGCGCCTCCACGGAGAAACTGATTTCGGAACGAATCGAACCGGCGCCCGGTCCGTCGCAGAACTCCCGGCACTGGGCGTGCAGGCCGTCCAGCACGGCATTGGCCCGTTCACGGTCGAACACCCGGGTGGACATGAGTTCGGTCGCGGTGTAGGTGGCGCGCAGGTCCGACAGCATTGCGCCGGTGGCGCTCAGCGCCGCGGAAGCGCTGGGGATCAGCACCGGCCAACAGCCGAGCCGGTGCGCGATGCCGGTACAGTAAAGACCCCCGCCCCCGCCCCCGCCGATCAGCAGTCCCTGGCGCGGGTCGATGCCCTGGTTGAGGGTGATTTCCTCGATGGCGGTGACCATGCGTTCCGTCGCCAGGGTCAGGATCGCGGAAGCTGCCTCGTTCAGGTCCAGCCCCAGCGGTTCTGCAACGTGGCGGGTGATAACATCGGCGGCCGGTTCGATTGCCACTTCAATCTCGCCGCCCAGGAAGTAATCCGGGTCCAGGTACCCCAGCACGAGACAGGCGTCGGTCACCGTCGGCCGGTCGCCGCCGCGTTTGTAACAGGCAGGACCGGGATCGGCCCCCGCGCTGATGGGCCCGACGTGCAGCATGCCGCCCGAGTCCACCCAGGCGATGCTGCCGCCGCCGGCGCCGACGCTGCGCACGTCCACGGACGGAAAACCGGTGATGTAGCCGGCCTTCTGGTCGCCGACCATGGTCTCGCGCGTCGTCGGGATCTCGCCGCCGCGCAGCACGCTGACGTCGAAAGTGGTGCCGCCTGCGTCGGTGACGATGGCCGTGGTCATGCCGCCGCCGTCCAGCGCGGCAAAGTGCCGGCCTGCGACCGGGGCGCCGGCCGGACCCGACCCGATGGAAT
The DNA here is from genome assembly GCA_028819495.1 of Gammaproteobacteria bacterium. GTDB lineage: Bacteria > Pseudomonadota > Gammaproteobacteria > Eutrophobiales > Eutrophobiaceae > JAAXHV01. Next base: position 31,416 of record JAPPLI010000217.1, read on the forward strand.
GGATCGGTGTCTCCGCCACGTGCCCTGCATCGAGCACGCCGCCGGATGACGTCATGATCAGCAGCCGCCCGGTAAAGCCGTTGCTCCTCAGTTCTTCTTCCAGGTGGCGGAAGAAACGGCTCATCAGCGGTTTCAGCGAGGCGTCTATGGCGGTCGATGAGGCGCGCCGGTATTCGCGTACCGATGGGTTGAGCCGGCTGGACAGGGTATAGGGCACGTCCGGCAACTCCCCGGCGAGCAGTTCGCTGATCCGGGTCTCATGTTCGTCGTTGATGATCGACCACAACAGGCATACCGCGACGGCTTCAACCCCACTCTCGCGCAGGCGGGCGATCACTTCCAGCACCTGCCGTTCATCCAGCGCGGTGAGCGCTTCGCCTTCCGCGGAAAGGCGTTCGCGGATCTCGAACGTCAGCGCCCGCGGGATATAGGGTTCCGGGTACTCCTGGCTGTAGTCGAACAGGGTGCGGCGCCCGCCGCCCTCGCGCAGCAGCAGGATGTCCGGGTGGCCCTCGGAGATAAGCAGCGCGGTGCGGGCGGTACTGCTGGTGACGATGGCGTTGGTTGCCAGGGTGGTGCCGAACACGAACAGGTCGCTGCGCTCCAGCAGGTCCGTGACGGAACTGTTCATGTCGTCCGCCGCCGCGCCGAGCGTATCGAACAGGCCGATCACAGGGTCGGCCGGCGTGGTGGGGCGCTTGTACAGGCGCGCCGCGCCGCCGGCGCTGTTGACGACCAGGTCCGTAAAAGTGCCGCCGGTGTCTGCCGCGAAGGTCAGGCGGGCCGCCATTACAACTCAGCCTGGTGGTGCAGGTGGAATTCGGGGATGATGGTGTCCGGGTCCTGGCTCAGGCAGAAGGCGACCGCGCGCGCCACCGCATCGGGGTCCAGCCAGCCCCGTTCCGGGTCCCATTGTTCGGACTCGTGCGCCATGGGAGTCTCGATGCGCCCCGGCGTGATCGCGGTCACCCTGATTGAAGTATCCTTCAGGTCCTGCGCGGTGGAATGGGCGAGACCCAGGATGCCCCACTTGGTGGCGCTGTAGGCGCAACTGTGCGGGGCGCCGCGCCGGCCCGCTATGGAGGAGATGAAGATGAGCCGGCCCTCATCGTGCTCCAGCATGCTTTGCCGCAGCACTTCCCGGGTGCAGAGAAATTCGCCGCGCAGGTTGACGGCCATCATGCCGTCCCAGGTTTCCGTGTCGGTCTCCCACACGGGCGCCACCATGCGGATGCCGGCGTTGTTTACGAGCGCATGTATGCGGCCGAAGGTCACCACGGTCTGATCCACGGCGCTGATGACGTCCTGCTCGGAGTCGACGCTTGCGGGCAGCGGCAGGGTCGCTACGCCGTAGCGGTTTTGCAGGTCTTCAAGGGCCGCTTCCAGTTCTTCCTTGCGGGTATCAAGGCCTGCGATCTTCATTCCCGCGCGCGCAAGTTCCGCGGCGACGTGCAGGCCCAGTCCCCGTGCGGCGCCGGTAACCAGGGCGACGCGTCCTGCTAGGTCGGCCATTACGGCAACCCCAGGTCGGACAGGGGACGGCCCATGCGCACGTCCACCTTGATATATTTGAACAGCGGCTTGTCTCCGCGCCGCAGTTGATCGACGACGTCTATCATGACTTCATGGCTGGGGGCGTCGCACATCACGTAAAACGTCCACGGATAGCCGAATGTCGGTCCTATCTGGATTTGATCGTCGTCCATTGATGAGAGCACTTCTATGCCGTAGCGCTCCTTCCAGCCGCCGAACACTTCCCGGCACTTGTCGAACACGTACCTGCGCTCGTCGGCCGTAGCCTCGAAAAATGCCGGCTGTACCCCGGCGCAAACCAGAACTCGTATCATTGCCTTGCTCCTTATCTATAGGCGATTATCAATGCGATCACTGTCACGCTGATTATGGCGCTCAACGTCATGCAGATCATCAGCACGGTGCTGCGTTTGAAATAGCCTTCCACGGCGAAAGCGGCCTGCACCGCCGCGTAAATGACGAACATCTGGATAGCCAGGCCCTCGGTCACCTGGGTCTGAACCAGTCTTACCAGTTGCGGGAGCATCGCCGACACGTTGATTATGCCCATGCTCCAGATGATAACCGGCCAGTGTATTCGTTCCGCAAATTCATCACGGGTCATTGTTGTGCCCTCCTGTTTATGTCTGATCGTGGGGTCAGAGTAAAATCATCCCGATCCCGGATTCCGGGGTCAGAGTAAAATCACCTCGATCCCTGCCGTAGGCCACGTAAGTCATGATTTTACTCTGACCCCTTTTATCCTGACCCCGTATATTCATCGCGATCCCAGGTCGTCGGCCTCACTCCCCATTCCCTTAGCATATACTTTTTTACTTTTCCGTTCTCCGTCATCGGCAGTTCGTCCACGAATTCCAGGTAACGCGGGATGGCGAACCGGGCGAGCCGGTCTTCAAGGAACCGGGTCACGGCGTCCGGCTGCGGCCTGCAGCCGCGGCGCGGGACGATGAACGCCATGACGTCTTCTTCACCCACCTCGGCGGGGACACCGATGGCGGCGGCGTTCTCCACGTCCGGGTGGGACAGCAGTGCCTGTTCCACCTCCCAGGACGATATATTTTCGCCGCGCCGCCTGATGGCGTCCTTGATGCGGTCGAGATAGTGATAGGTCCCCTGTTCGTCGCGCATCACCCGGTCGCCGGTATGGAACCACAGGTTGCGCCAGGCGTCCGCGGTTGCCTCGGGATTGCGGAAATAGCCGCCGGCCATGCTGAACGGTTCGCTATGGCGCACCAGCAGTTCCCCGGGCGCGCCGTTGGGGACTTCGCAGTCGTTTTCATCGACTATCCGCACCTCGAAACCGGGGTGGGCGCGGCCCATGGTCCCCGGCGCGTAGCCGTTCAGCGCGTTCGACATGACCAGGTTGGTCTCCGTGGAACCGTAGCCGTCGACAGACCGAATGCCGAAGCGCTGGCGGAACTGCTCCACGAGTTCCCTTGATGTTGCCGGCGACAGGCAGATGCGTACCCGGTGCGCCCGGTCGGCCGGTCCCGGTGCTTGTTTGAGCAGGATGTGCACCATCGCTCCCAGCAGGTAGGTGACCGTTGCGCCGGCCTGACTTGCCTGGGTCCAGAACCGCGACGCGGAGAACCTCCGTTCAAACGCATAGGTGGCGCCGGCCAGCAGGGCCTGCCAGATGGTGTTCAGGGCATTGGTATGAAACAGCGGCAGGGTGGTGAACAGCACGTCGTCCGGCGTGATCTCCAGGGCCTCGCCGGTCAGCACGCCCCACCAGAAGAACTGGGCATGGGGGCAGATCACGCCCTTGGACGGTCCGCTGGTGCCGGAAGTGAACAGGATGGCTGCCGTGTCTCCCGGCTTTGCGTCGCGGGCGGCGACGGGCGCCCCGGACGCCGGTACGGGACCGGCCTCCAGGCCGTGATCCGGATCCGCGCCGCCCGCGCAATCGGTAACCCAGACCCGGGCGCCGGATGCAGGCATAACGTCCGGGGCGGCCAGGTGCGCAAGCAGTTCCCGTTCAGTGACGATGAGCACGGGGTCAACCAAGGCCAGGGCGTGGCGTAGCTGCGCGCCGCGGAACGCGGTATTGACGGGCGTGAGCACGGCGCCCAGCCAGGCCGCGCCGAACCAGAGTTCGATAAATTCCATGCTGTTCGACAGGTACGCGACGATCCGGTCCCCGGCCTTCACGCCGCCGGCCGCAAGCCTTCCCGCGCAGCACGCGGCGATGTCCGGCGCTTCGGCATAGGCGATCGGACGGGACGGCGAAGCTATCAACGGCTTGTCCCCGTAACGCGCCGCCTGGCGCTTGAGGATCCCGGGCAGCGTCCGGCTGGCGTGGGGGAATGTTCTGGCCTGTTGAATGCTCAAAAAAACCGGTTCCTTATTGCTATCGTGGTTTTATGAAACTAGCAATCCTCATGGCGACATTCTAATCACATATAGTGATATTGAATCATCATCAGAAGCTATTTCAGACGCTATGCGCAAGCTGCTGGAGCAGGCCGCGCAGCCAGGCGTGCCCGGCATCGTCGTCCAGGTGCTTGTGCCACATCTGGTAGACCGGTACCGGGTGTGAAAACACGGGGTTGGGGCAGATTGCGAGGTCCATTTGCCGGGCGTAGAATTTTGCCAGCCGTTCCGGCAGGCAGGCAACCAGGTTGGTATTGGCCACTATGCCGGGCATCGCCAGCAGGTGCGACACTTCGGTAACCACCTTGCGCTCCAGTCCCTGTTTTTCCAGTTCGCGCTCGATCATCGGGATATGAGTACGCGTGGGACGCAAGGCCACGTGTTCCAGTTCCAGGAAATTGTCCACGGACAAGCCGCCGTTCACCTTCGGGTGGCCGGTACGGGCCACGCAGTAACTGCGGTCCTCGAAGACCAGTTCCACATGGAACTGGGGATCGTCTATCCTGACCCAGTCCCAGACCAGGTCAACCGTTCCGGACCTCATCTCGGGCGTCAGGGTGGCGCCGGGTTCGGGCAGGCAGATAACTTCCACACCCGGCGCAGTGACATTCAATTCGCTGATCAGGTAGGGCAGGAAGTGCAGTTCGCCGTAGTCGGTCAATGCCACGGTAAACTGGCGATGCAGGGACTCCGGACGAAACTCGAAATCGCTTTCCAGCGTACTGTCCACCAGTTTCAGCGATTCCCGGATGGGCTCGGCGATCTCCAGGGCTTTTGCCGTGGGCGCGACCCCCTTGGGTGTGCGTATGAACAGCTCATCGCCGTACAACGCGCGCAGACTGCCCAGGGCATTGCTTATCGCCGGTTGCGATACACACAACCGCTCCGCTGCCCGGGTGATGTTGCGTTCCCTCATTACCGCGTCAAACACCTTGAGCAGGTTAAGGTTTACGTTGCGGATAGTGACTGACATAACGGGTTGCGCGTTGATCGCTGCCACTCATAGTACAATAGGAACGGTATGGATTGAAATCGCGTCAGTTACATGAGTTTCATCGAATCGATCAGAGACATATTGAACAAGGCCGTTGCGGACTCCTTCCCGGACTCAGGGCCGGGGTTCGAGTGCCAGGTGGCGCCGTGCCAGGACAAGCGGTTCGGTGACTACCAGTCCAACCTGGCGTTGCAACTGGCGAAGCGGGAGAAGACCAGTCCCCGCAATGTTGCTGAAGCTGTTGTCGAAGCCGTTCTTAAGGGGACGGATTTAAAATCCGTCCCCGGTCTTGAAGGAGAAAATACGGGTGGCGACCCGTTCAGCGCGTCTGCCCTGGTAGAGACCATCGAGATCGCCGGCCCCGGTTTCATCAACATCCGGCTGAAGGATACGGCGCTGCTCTCCGAACTGGTTCGCACCCTGGCTGACCCGCGCTGCGGCGTGGAACGCACGGCGCACCCGCAGCGCATCGTGGTGGACTATTCCAGTCCCAACCTGGCCAAGGACCTGCACGTGGGCACCATGCGCTCGACGGTCATCGGCGACTCGATTGCCAGGGTGCTGGAATTCCTGGGCCATGAAGTGCTGCGCCAGAACCATTACGGGGACTGGGGCGCCAATTTCGGCGTGCTGGTCGCGATGATCAAGCAGGAATACGGCTCCGGCCTGGATGAACTGAAGACCGCGCCGCTGGAGACGGTGGAAGAACTGTATGCAAAGGGAAGCCGGTTGAAGGCGGACAGCCGGGAGTTTGCGGCCAGGGCCGCCGCGGAAGTGAACGGGCTGCAGGCCGGCAATGCAGAGTCCCTTGCCGCCTGGCAGGTGCTGATGGACAAGACCTTGCAGGCGTGCCATGGGCTGTACAGGGACTTCAATGTCAGCCTGGATGCGTCCCATGATTGTCCGGAAAGCTTCTACCGGGATGATTTACCCCGGGTCGTCAGTGAACTGGCGGAAAAGAACCTGCTGGTTAATGACAATAACGCCAGGTGCGCCTACCTGGACGGATTCCATAACGTTGACGGAGACCCGCTCCCCGTGATCGTGCAGAAAAGCGATGAAGGGTATAACTATTCGACCACCGACCTGGCCGGGATCAGGCACCGGGTCGGCAGGTTGCAGGCGCAGCAGATCATCGTCGTGACCGACCGCGGCCAGGAGTTGCATTTCCGCATGCTCCGGGCGCTGGCGCAGAAGGCGGGCTGGTTGCCGGACGCGGTGCCGTTAAGACATCTCGGCTACGGTGTGATACTGCAGGAGGTCACGGAGAACGGGCAGACCAAAAAGGTCAGGTTCAGGACCCGCGACGGGGGTACGGTAAAGATAAGGGACTTGCTTGCCGAGGGACGCCGGCGCAGCGAGAGGCTTACGCTGGAGAGGAACCCGGACATAAGCGGGGATGAACTGAACGGGATAGCCGCGAAGCTGACCATTGCCGCGCTCAAGTACGCGGACCTGAAACAGCGTCCGGAGTCGGACTACACCTTCAACTGGGACCAGATGCTCGCCAACCAGGGCAACACGGGCATTTATATCCTCTACTGTTATGTCCGTATTGCCAGCCTGTTCGGCAAATCCGGCCTGGATAGGGACGCGCTGGCGCAAAACCCCGGCTCCGTTACCCTTTCCCATGAACTGGAGCGGGAACTGCTGGTGCAGGTAGTGTCCTTCCCCGAACTCTTTTCCGGCTACGAGGAGGAACTGACGTCTCACAACATCTGCAGCTACCTGTATGAACTGGCCGGCTGTTACAGCCGGTTCTGGAAAGACTGCCCCATCCTCACTGCGCCCGAACAGGTGAAACATTCACGGCTGGTGTTGAGCCGGGCCGTCGCTGCCCGCCTGGAACTGGGGTTGTCCCTGCTGGGTATCGAGGTAGTGGAGAGGATGTGAAAACTGGATACTCACCTGTTTTAACATGGATGCACAGGATATACAGGATATTTTAATCCAGTCTCAATTCAGGCAGTTACTGCAAAAACAAATAAATAAAACTTATCCTGTATATCCTGTTCATCCATGTTAAATTTTAAACATTCTGTGCATCGATGTTAATCACGTAGGTGTTCCGCAATTATTCCGCGTCCAGGTGGGTCAGGGCTTCCTTTGTGTAGATAATCTCATACCTGCTTTTGAGCTCTTCCAGCAGGGCTTTTTCCGCCTGCTCGTACCTGTTCCTTTGCCAGTCCTGCAATACCCGGTCCCTGCTTTCGTTGAACGGGATGGGTTCGGCGTCCTGCACCCCGTACAGGTAGACCAGGTGGTACCCGTATCCGGACGGGACCGGCCCCTGCCAGCTTCCGGTCCCGAGCGCGAACAGCCTTGACGCGAAGTCATCGCCGAACAGCCTGCCCAGTTGCGACCGGCCGATGTCGGTGAAGTCGCGGGGCAGCATGAATGCGTCCCCCATATCCTTTCCGGCGGTTTCATCGGTTCCTTCAAGGCGGGACAAGAGCGCGGCCGCGTCATCCGCTGCGCTGCCGCCGGGACGGTCGTGGCTGAAATAAACATGTCTGAACCCGAGCCTGGCTTCCGTGCGGTACAGTTCAGGATGCGCCTCATACCAGGCCAGCAGTTCCTCCTCCCCGGGTTCGGCCTGCTGCGCCGCGCTTTCTGCCAGCTGGTTCATTTTCTGCGCCAGCCGGCGCCGGATAACCGGGTCGTCCAGTTCCAGTCCCAGCGCCCTGGCTTCCCGCGAGAACAGTTCTTCATACAGGTAGTCGGCTACCAGGCCGTCCAGTTCTTCCGGCCCCGGTTCCCGGTTCGTCCGCAGTTTCCAGACGGACTCCAGGCGCTCTATCACCCCATTGTCAATAACGATCTGCCGGTCGGAGGCCTCGTCCGGGCCAACCAGGGCATACACGAGGAAAATCAGGCCGCCGGCCAGGAAAAAATGCGCCAGCGGCTCATGCAGTATCTTTCTCATTGATGTATTGTATAAAAGGTATAACCCTGTTTTCTAAAAAAAACCAGTATCTGAAAATGAACGAACGAATTGAATTACACGGACTCTCCATAGCAAAACAACTGTACGACCTGGTCAATGACGAGATCATGCCGGGCACGGGCGTCGAACCGGACCGGTTCTGGAAAGCGCTGTCCGCCATCGTCGCCGACCTGGAACCGAAGAACCGGGCATTGCTGGACCGGCGCGACGAACTCCAGGAGAAGATCGACCAGTGGCACCGGGCCAACCCGGAGCTCCAGGCCGGGGAGTACAAGGCGTTCCTGAAAGAGATTGGATATATCCAGCCTGAGGGCGAGCCTTTCAAGGTGAGCGTCACCAACGCCGACGCCGAGATCACCCGCATCGCGGGGCCGCAACTGGTGGTGCCCGTGGATAATTCCCGCTATGCCCTGAACGCGTCGAACGCCCGCTGGGGCAGCCTGTACGACGCGCTGTACAGTACCGACGTGATCCCGGAGACCGAAGGCTGCAAGCGTACCGCAAGGTACAATCCCGTGCGCGGACGCAAGGTCATAGAATATGCGCGCCGCTTCCTGGACCGGGCAACGCCCATGGCCGTGGGCAGCCACGACTACGTGGTGAAGTACAAGGTGAAATCGGGCCAGTTGGTGGGCATTATGGGCGACGGCAGCGAGCACGGCCTGGGCAAGCGCGAGCGTTTCGCCGGCTACACCGGCGACCCGGAGAACCCGGACAGCATCCTGTTGCGCCATAATGCCCTGCACATAGAACTCAAGCTTGGGGAAGGCTACTACATAGGCCGCAATGACCTGGCCGGCATTTACGACATCCAGTTGGAAGCGGCCGTCAGCGCCATCATGGATTGCGAGGATTCGGTGGCGGCGGTGGACGCGGACGACAAGGTCGCGGTGTACCGCAACTGGCTGGGCCTGATGAAAGGCGACCTGACCCGGAGAGTAGTGAAGGATGACGGGGTTATCGAGCGCACCCTGAACGAGGACCGCAGGTACAAGTCGCCGGGCGGCAGGACTCTTACGTTGCCGGGCCGCGCCCTGATGCTGTTGCGTAACGTGGGCCTGCACATGTACACCGATGCCGTGACCACGGCCGGCGGCCGGGAAATACCGGAGGGGTTCCTCGATGCCATGGTGACCACGCTGGCGGCAAAACATGATTTGCTGGGCAACGGCAGGTTCAGGAACAGCCGCACCGGCTCCATCTACATCGTCAAGCCGAAACTGCATGGTCCGGAAGAGGCGGCCGCCACCGTGGAACTGTTCGAACGGGTGGAGGACGCCCTGGGGCTGGAGCGGCTCACCATCAAGATCGGCATAATGGATGAGGAACGCAGGACCACGGTCAACCTGAAAGAATGTATCCGCGTCGCGGAGAACCGGGTGATATTCATCAATACGGGTTTTCTCGACCGCACCGCCGATGAGATCCATACCAGCATGGAAGCCGGCCCGATGATGCCCAAGGCCAGGTTGAAGACTGCGCCGTGGCTGCTGGCTTATGAAGACTGGAACGTGGATACGGGCATGGTCACCGGGTTGCCGAGACATGCGCAGATCGGCAAGGGCATGTGGCCCGAACCGGACAATATGGCGGCCATGATGGACGTCAAGGTGAACCATCCCCGCGCCGGGGCCACCAGCGCCTGGGTGCCTTCGCCCACCGCCGCCACGCTGCATGCCATGCATTACCACCGTATCAACGTCGGCACGCGCCAGCGCGAACTGATCCGGCTGAGGCGGGTCGATCCGGACGACTTGCTGGCGGTCCCCCTGCTTGACGGGGACGCGCTCAACGATTTCGAGATCAGGAGGGAACTGGAAAACAATGCCCAGGGCATTCTGGGCTACGTGGTGCGCTGGATTGAGCAGGGAATAGGTTGTTCCAAGGTGCCGGACGTGAACAATGTCAACCTCATGGAGGACCGGGCAACCCTGCGCATCTCCAGCCAGCACATCGCCAACTGGCTCCACCACGGTCTCGTGAACAGGAGCCAGGTGGTGGAAGCCTTCAGGAAGATGGCGCCGCTGGTGGATTACCAGAATGCCGAAGACCCCCGTTACGTCAATATGGCCCCCGATTTCGACCGGAGCATCCCCTTCCAGGCGGCGCTGGACCTGGTCTTCTGCGGGCGCGAGGAACCGAACGGCTACACGGAACGGGTGCTGCACACGCGCCGGCGGGAGTACAAAGATCAGGGGTCAGAGTAAGAAATTCGGAGACATTACTCTGACCCCATCATTCCAAAGATATTTTGCATCGCACAAAAAAAAGGCTAGAATTACCTCAACGTTTTAACCTGGTGTATTAACGATGCAAATTCAAGACAGAGTTGCCGTCGTAACAGGCGGCGCCAGCGGTATCGGCCGCGCCGTTTCCCTGGAACTGGCCCGCAGGGGCATCCGAAAAATTGCCCTTGTCGACCAATCGGAACAGACGGAGGTTGCCGCCGAGCAGATCAACAATGAAATCACCAGTGAGGTCGCCGTTGCCTGGCGCGGCGATGTGACCGATGATTCGTTCCGTACCCGGATTTTTGATGAGATGGGCGAGCGGTACGGAATCGTCAGCATTTGTGTGCCTGCCGCCGGCATCACGCTGGATGCGCTGGCCGTCAAGATCAACAAGGAAACGGGCAGGGCGGACGTCTATTCACAGGAGAAATTCAGGCGGGTCGTGGATATCAACCTGCTTGCCCCGGTGTACTGGGCCATGGAAATGATTGCGCGTATCGCCGAAGACCGCTACCTGCGCGGACTGAAAAAATGGCACCCCGAAGAGGATGTGCAGGGCACCGTAATCTTCATCGGCTCCGTGTCTTCGCAGGGGGTCAAGGGCCAGGTGTCTTATGCGTCCACCAAGGCGGGCCTGGAAGGCGCCGCGGCGACGCTGATGAAGGAGGCGATCTATTACGGCGTGCGCTGCGGCGTGATCCACCCCGGATATACCGATACCCCCATGGTGCGAGCGCTTGGGGATGACTATATCGAAAGCCACATCCTGCCGGATACCCAGATCAGCAGGCTGATCCGCCCGGACGAGATCGCGGACGCGATCTGCTTCATGATCTCCAATTCCATCGTCTCAGGCGAGTTGTGGGCGGACGCCGGCTGGCATCCGTCTGCATAACGCCTGGGGACGGAAACCAGGGGTCAGAGTAAGAAATTCGGAGAATTTTTACTCTGACCCCATCTATCCCGAAATGCAGGGGTCAGAGTAAAATTTCTGGCGAAATTCTTACTCTGACCCCGAGAGTCCCGAAGGGCACCTTTATTCAATAACGAGTTTTGGATCGTCTTCCAGAAGGCCTTCGGTGAATATATCGTCGTAACCCTCCGAGGGCGGGTTGCCGTCATGGATGAGATACCTGCGCTGCTGCAGGTAGGCCTCCCGGATAAACGAGTAGGGATCGATGGATGCCTCATCCACGAATTCCGATGCCTCCAGCAGGTTTGCCCTGTCATTGAGCAGGTTCAGGAACGTGACCGGCAACAGGTATAGCGTCGAGATATACGAGAACGGGTTGGTAAAGTAACTGCTGGCCTCGTCCGGGGTGTTACGCGCGGTGTACGGGCCGAGGAAAGGTACGTACAGGTAAGCGCCCTGGTCGACTCCCCATACCGCCAGGGTCTGGCCGAAGTCTTCTTCATGTTCCTCCAGCCCCATGTCCGTGGCGACGTCTATCAGGCCGCCGAGTCCGATGGTGGAGTTGACCACGAAGCGGGTTACGTCGGAGAGGCCCTGGCCGAGTTTACCCTGCAGAAACGAGTGCAGTATGACGTTCAGGTATTCCAGGTTATCGAAAAAATTCGTAATACCGTCGCGCACCGGTTCCGGTATGGCTTTCACATAGTTTTCCGCGATGGGTATCATGATATTCCGGTCGAGATAGTCATTGAACCGGTACATTGACCGGTTGGTCTCTTCATAGGGATCCGGGTTGATTTCCCCGTCAATGGTCTCGGTGGTGGCGCAGCCTGTCAGCAGGGCCACCGCAAGCAGTACTGCGAGTAGTGAAAATGGACTGTCCGGTCTGGCTCTATTTGTCATTATGGCTGTTCCCCATCGGCTCATATAACTATTCAGTGTCTGTCTCCATTTCGGCGATCTTGAATAATATCTCTTTCACAAGCCCATTAAAACCTTTTTCTTTGATGACGGCAGCATATTCGGCCCGTTTCAATGACAGGTCGTTCACCCCGTCGGCGCTCACGCTGATTATATACCACTTTCCCTGTTTTTCATGCAGCAGGTAATCCAGGGCCACCGGATCGCCGTCCGGGCGGCGCAGTTCGGTTTTTATCAAGACCCGTCCTCTTTTCAGTAGTTCCCGGGAGATTTCCACAAATTCCTCGCCGCCATAGCCGTCGAAGCGGGACGCATAGGTGGCGCTGCTGGAGCGGCCGAACAACCCGGTGAATTCCGCTTTCTGCGCCTCGCTGAGCTGGTCCCGGTAACGGCCCAGTACGACGTTCGTGATAAACGGGATATCGAAACAGCCGTTGACATACGGCTCCAGTTCCCCGTAGCGCCCCCGGTAACCCAGTTCTTCCGCCCGCTGCATCACGCTGAGCAGCTTGCCGTGAAACCGCTCCACGGTCGTGGCGGGACCGTCCATTTCCGCGGCGCCGGAGGGACCGGACAGCAACAGTAACAGAACGGCGTAAAGCAGCAATTTACAATTCATGCAAGCCGCCAACGTCGTTTTACCGGCCACTCAATCCGCAACCTCGTCCGGCGCCCGCAAGAACAACGCGACGCCGAAACCCAGCGCCATCACCACCGTAATAACGGTGAACGCGTCATTCAACGCGCCCGCCAGCGCCACTTTCACCGCGCTCAGCAGCGCGTCCGCCGCGTGGACAGCATCGGCCCCCGTACCTGCGAAACTGCTTGCCAACGCAAGGGCTGCGGAAGGTTCCAGAAACGCTTGCGGGTTGTCTCTTAGCGCATCGAGCCCACCTTGCGGGAGCGCCGCCATGAGGTCTGCGGAAAGCGCCGCTTCCAGTCCGGATGAAAAGCTCCTCGTCATCACAATGCCAAGCAGGGCGAGGCCCAGCATGCCGCCGACGGACCTGCTGAACTGCAACGCCGAGGTGGCGCTCCCCACGAGCGCGAACGGCGCCGAGTTCTGGACCGCCACGGAAAGTACTGCAAAGGCGCCGCCCAGGCCCAGGCCCAACAGCGCGATACAGGCCCCGCCCAGGACCAGGCCCGTATTCTCGCTCATGCCGGAGATAAGATACATGCCGAGCGTTGCGACTCCTGTGCAGAGCAGCGTCCCTGCCCGGTAACGGTTCCCGGTCCTGGAGAGCGCCTGCCCCGACAGGATAGCGCCGCCAACGATCCCCAGCAGCAGGGGGACGAGGAGGCTGCCGCTGACGGTCGCAGAAGCGCCCGTTACCTCATGGAAGAACAAAGGCAGAAAAATGATGTTGCCGTACAAGCCGAAGCTGGCCAGGAACATCGCGGCTACGGCAGCGGCCACGACCCGGTTTGCGTATATTTCCAGGGGCAGAATTGGCGCTTTGGATGCGGCTTCGACGACCACAAATACTATGCTCATCATCAACCCGAAGACCAGCATGCCGATGACCTGCGGCGCGTCCCATTCATACAGGACACCGCCGGAAGACAGCGCCAGCAACAGCGGCACGACCGCCAGCGCCAGGGACGCCATCCCGGGATAGTCCGGTTGCGTCTTCCCGGCGTCAGCCCCGATATGGGGGAAGCTCTTCGACGTCAGCGCCAGCAGCAGGATACCCATCGGACCAAAAGACAGGAACAACCACTTCCAGGAAGCGCTGTCGGCAAAGACGCCGCCCAGCGCCGGCCCGACAACCGAAGACAGCGCGTACACCGCGGCGATCTGCCCCTGCTGCTTGCCCCGCTCCTGCGGCGGAAACAGGTCCGCGATAGCCGTGTAACTGCAGGTCATCATGACACCGCCGCCGAGCCCCTGTATGGCTCGAAACGCGGTAATTTGCGCCATCGACTGGCTCAGGCCCGCCAGCACGGAACCAACAGAGAAGACGATGATGCCAAAAATGAATAATGGTTTGCGCCCGTAAATATCGCTGAGCCTGCCGGCGATGGGGAACGCCACCGTCGACGCGATCAGGTAGGAGGTTACGACCCAGACGTAACGATCAAACCCGCCAAAGTCGGCAACGATGCTGGGCAGCATCGTTGCCACAACGGTCTGGTTCAGCGCGGACAGGAACACCGCCAGCAGCATGCATGTCTTTGACAGCGACACCTGCCTGCCGGACAGCTGACGGCCTCCTCCGGCTTCAGGCACCCCGGCTGCCACCCCGGCGGGTTATCTTCCCGTGCGCGTAATAAGCAAGCCGGGACGTGTTATAGACGACCCGCGACAGGGACGAGAACGCCCCGGCCGGACTCCACAATCGCTTGCGCTGGGGCAGCAAGTCAACCACGTCCAGGTCGGCAATCGCAGTCAATACTCCCCGCAGAGACTTTGTCAGCAACTTTCCAAGCTGCTCGTTGCTCACGTCCGTTCCGCCACAGCCGAGCATCAAATACAGGAGAACGCTGAGCATGTTCTGCCGATAGCTGCGCCAGCAGTCATCGAAACTGAAATTTTTCGCCCCCATGCCACAGACAATATCGTGGTATTCCGCCAGCGCCTCCCGTTCAATGCGCCGCCGGTCCTCGGCTGAAACATTGGTAGCCAGGAAATAGGCCACGTCGTACAGGCCGCTGCCGGCCCCACTGGTTTGCCAATCGATCGCAACCAGTTCCTGCGCGCCACTGTCGTCGAAGAACATATTGTCCGCCCGGTAGTCGCCGTGTATAAAAGTCAGAGGCCCTGTTGCCAGCGCGCCGGCATGGTCGGCAAACGTCATTCCCAGGACTTCGGTCAACCGTAACGTCTCCGGCGTAAATTCGTCCCTGAAACGCCGGTGCGCTGCTGCGAGCAATCCCTGGTAGGCCAGCTGCAAACACCGGGAATAGGTCAGGCCAAGTGTATTGTAACAATCCGCCAGCGCCAGGACTTCGCTTTGCTCCCAGAATTGTCCGTGTAAGCGGGCGATCGCGCGCAGGGCGACCCTGCCCCGCTCGGCGTCAATGCCGGCGGACTGCGGTATCGCTTTCATATTGCGCAGGTCTTCCAGCACCAGCGCCATGTTGTGGTTGCGCTCGTCAAAATCGCCGTAAAACAGGGCGGGCGAACGGATTTGCGCTCCCGGCGCAAAACGGCGGTACCAGGTGTATTCCCGTTTCTGCGCCGCCCCCAATCTGGTTAAAAATTTCATTACCGGATCAGCGGGAGACAGCTTGACAATGACGGACTCCGGCGCCGGGGCGGCGCCGTCGTCATAACGCAGGTGACAGCGCAGGAGCCGTCCGGCCGCGTGGTTGTCGTCACCCAGGGCCTCGACCTCGATATCCTGTATTGCCGGCGCGGCAAGCGCGCCGCCCGCGGCCAGTGCCTGTTGCAACCAAACGGTGGTAATGGCGTCGGCGCTTTCGGGTATTAACGGTTTGTCGCTCATCAGGACTGAAACCCGATACGCTTTTCCCAAGCCGGCAGGATTATTTCCCTCGCTAATGTCAGCATGAAAAACCTCTGTTACTCCAGAGTATTATATTGATATACTTGATGCTGAATCAACAGGAAGGAAAGACCCCGTCAGCGGATATGTTGAGATACACAGAAGAAATTCTTTTGCTCTTGCTTGATGAAGAGAGTGGCGGCTTTGCCCCCAACCTGCCGTCTCGTTCGCTCAACGTCATTCTGGCCAGCGCGGTACTGATGGATTTGGTGTACGAAAATCGTATTGATACGGACCTGGAACAACTCATATTGGTTGACCCTGCGCCGGTTTCCGACGATTTGCTTGACCCGGCGCTGGATGATATTGCAAAGGCATCCGAGGCGCACGATACAAAATACTGGATACTCCGCACGGCTGAGCGCGGCGATGAAATCCTGGACAAAGTGTTGGCCCGGCTTATCCGGCATGGCATCCTCGTTGGCGATGCGAATGAGAGCGGCGCGGTGTTTTTTTCGCATGCGGTCACGCGCGCCCGCCGCTATCCGGTTAAAGACGGTAAAAACATTGAAGACGTTCGTTTGCGCATTATGCGCCTGCTGTTCAGCGATGATGTGCCGGATCCGTTTGATCTTGTGATTGTCAGCCTGGCAAATGCCGGCCGCGTGTTTGACAGACTGCTGTCAAGAGAGGAAAGGGCCGAGGTGCAAGAGCGTATCGACCTGCTGGTGAAGATGGACCTGATTGGACGCACACTGGGTGAAGTGATCGAAAGCATCAAGATCACCGGAAGCCCTTCCCGCCTGTCAAAAAATCCCCCCCCCGATGCGCCCGGGTTGCCCATCATCGGCAATGCCCTCAGCATGGGCGGCAACATACAGACCTTCATGCTGGAGAATTACCGCAAACTGGGACCAGTTTTTCAGGCGCGAGCATTCAATCGCCATTATATCATTCTTGCGGGACCCGAAGCCAATACATTCATAAAAACAGAAGATAAAAGGTATTTTCGCGGACATGAATTGTGGAGGGATTTCGGCGCGGAACTGGGCGCGGCCAACATTCTGGCCGGTCTTGACGGATTGGATCACGTTCGCATGAGAAAAGAGCTGGGCCCGGCTTTTTCGTACAGGCGCATTGAAAACCATGCAGAAGACCTCGTGCGCTTGACCCGCCGGACCATTGACGAACTGCCGATGGACAGCCCTGTTTCCGCCCGCCACGCATTTTCACGCATAGTCACGGAACAATTGGGAAACGTGCTCGGAAGCGGCGTATCGGCGCGGGAGTACCTTGAAGACTTGCCCACCTTTTTTAATGCGTTGCTCAATACCCAATTCCTGGGCGTATGGCCCAGGCAAGTGATGTTGCTGCCGAAAATACGACGCGCGCGCCGCCGTATCGAGGAACTCTCCGCAAAAATGATTGCGCATCACGAATTGAAACAGCGGGATGAAGCAAGTATTGACTACATTGACGTTGTGCTCAACATGCACCATAACAGCCCGCAACTCATGCCGGAGACTGATTTGATGATAAATACTGCCGGTCTTTTTCTGGTGGGGATGTATACCGTGCCCAGCGCCAGCGCCTTTATGTTCTATGCACTGTTGAAGCATCCGGATTTGATGCAACGGATGACGGCTGAAGCCGATGCGTTCTTTGCAGCCGGGGCAACAATGTCCGGTTATGGCAGCCAGCTCGACATCACGCGCCGTATCATCATGGAAACGTTGCGCATGTATCCTCTCACCCCTGCGTTGCCCCGCATTGTGAGCAATCCTTTCGAGTTTGGAGGCTATACTGTTCCGGCCGGGTCCAACGCGCTCCTTGGAATATCCGTTACTCACCAACTGCCGGAATTTTTCCCTTCCCCGCAGCGTTTTGATATAGACCGCTATACCGAAGAACGGGCAGAGCACAAGCAACCGGGCGCCTACCTTCCTTTCGGCGCCGGCTCCCATATGTGCATGGGGTCGCGTTTTGCCGAGGCGCAAATGGCGCTGGTGATGGCGACCCTGCTGCACGAGGCCGAGTTTGTATTGAGCCCAGGCGATTACGAATTGAAAATCAAACATTTTCCTTTTCCCCGGCCGGCTGATTCATTCAAATTTCGTATGCGGTGCCGACGCCGGTAACCGGAACGCCTGACCCCGGCATTCAGCGGGAACTGCCGATGCGGGAAAATGAATATTATCCGCTTTTCCATTAATAACCCCCTGGTCACCAACCTCTGCCTGCTCCTGGTTGTTCTGATGGGCGTGACGGCCTGGTACTCCATGCCCCGGGAGCTCTATCCGGCGACACAACTCGACGTGGTGCAAATCAACACGGAATTCGAGGGCGCCTCACCGCAGGAAGTCGAGACCCAGGTGACCATCCCCATTGAGGAGGAATTCGAGGACACCCAGGATATCGATTACATCTCCTCGGTCAGCAAGGAAGGTCTTTCCACCATTCTTATCCGCCTTAAAACAGGAAGCAACGTCGATCAGTTCATGCTTGATGCCCGCACTGTCCTGGAACGCATCGATGACTTGCCTGATATCGTCAAAGAACCCGAGTTGAACCGGCTCAGGGTGCGCTTTCCGGTGCTGACGATGGCCTTGTTCGGAACCATGCCCAAAGACGAGTTGTTCAGGCTTTCCGATGAACTAAGGCATAAAATCCGGCAGGTTCCGGGGGTTGCAAGCGTCAGCGTGGCAGGGGACCAGGATTGGGAGATCTGGGTTATCGCGGACCCGTTTGAGCTGGCGGCCCGGCGTGTCTCCCTGCACCAGGTAATATCGGCCTTGCGCAACAACCTGCGGGACGAACCCGGCGGTAAAATCAACTCCGCCGAGGGAGACATACGTTTGCGCGGCAAAGGCGTCGCGCCCGACCCTGAGGAAATAGCAGACATCGCGGTGCTTGCCAACCGCAACGGCGGGCAGCTGCGGCTCGGCGATATTGCCACGGTGGAACGGCGGTTTGAAGAAGCCACCGGTTATGTGCGGTTTAACGGCCAACCCGCCATCAATCTCAGCGTAACAAAAACCGCCGACGCATCCAGCCCGGAAGTTGCCGCCCTGCTGCGCCGGCTGGGAGAGGAAGTGAAATCCACCCTGCCGGCGAACGCGGGGCTGGCCACGCACAGCGATGCCTCGAATACCCTGGATACCCGCCTGAACGTTGTTGTATCTTCCGCCATAGTCGGCCTGTTCCTGGTGTTCTGTTCCCTGTACGCGCTGCTGAACCTGCGCATGGCCCTGGTGACGGGTTTCGGCATCCCCGTCTCTTTTTTATTTGCCGTGGTGTTGCTGGACATATTCGGCTATTCCATCAACGCGGTGTCCCTGTTTGCGTTTCTCATCGTGCTTGGGATGATCGTGGACGACGCCATCATCGTTACCGAGAACGTCTATCGCCATCTGGAACGGGGAGGCGACCCTCATGCCGCCGCGGCAACCGGCGCGCGGGAGGTCTTCTGGCCGGTGCTGGTCGCCACGTTTACCACTATCGCGGCATTTCTGCCCATGTTCACGATCAGCGGGGTATGGGGGGAGATGATGGAGCCTATACCGTTTGTCGTATGCGCGGCTTTGCTGGGCTCCCTGTTGGAGGTATTCACCATCCTGCCCTCCCACGCCGGACACTTCCTGAGACTGCCGCAGCAACGTCCGGCGCGCCGTCCGGGTTGGCAGCGCCTGCTTGACCGGTACCGGCAGGTCTTGCAGTGGTGCGTGGATAACCGTTATCTCGTGGTTGTGCTGGGCATCGGAATATTGCTCGTTGCCCTGTCTTATGCCTCTACCCGGCTGCGCTACCAACAATTCGGCCAGACGCCGGTTGAGCAGTTTTCTATCGACCTGGAAACACCGAACACTTACAGCCTGGAGGACACCCTGGCGCTGGCAAAAAAGCTGGAGGAGGAGGTGTCCGGGATTATCCGGGAAAACGAATTGGCCGCGCTGAGCGCCAACGTGGGTTTATCTTTCGTTGACGTCAATCTCATTAAAACCGGCAGCAACATCATCCAACTGACGGTTGACCTGACCGAGCGGGCGCCCGAAGGCGTAATTGAAAAATGGGTCTCACCCTTGGTCAGCCTTGATTTTTCCCCGCGCGGGACCCGTACCCGCGCCGCGGACGAGATCATCGGCGAAATACGCAACGCATTCTCCCGTTATGCCGCGATCAAAAGCGCCAGTGTTATCAAAGAGCAATCCGGCCCTGAGGGCGCCGACCTGTCGGTTGGCATCGCCAGCGATGATTTCGATTTGCTGCAGGACAAGTCCGATCAAGTTCTGGCCTTTTTAAGCCGGCTGGAGGGAGTGGCAGACGTTCGACACGACCAGCAGCCAGGCAAACTGGAGTACCGGTATGAACTGAACGAACGCGGCCGGCAGTTGGGAATTTCCCAGTCACAACTGGCCGGCGCGGTGCGCAGCGGCTTCCTGGGCAATAAATCAGTCTATGTGACCTGGTCCGGACAACGTATTCCCGTCAGGGTCATCTATCCCGACCGCATCCGGGAACAATCAGCCAGTCTGGCGCAACTGCCGCTGGCGCTCAACGACGGCAGAATAGTTTACCTGGGCGATGTGGCCGAGATCCGCGCCGGCAGGGGATTGAATCAAATCAGCCGGCGGGACGGCAGGAGAATGGCAAACATCAGCGCCAACGTCGATTCCAGACTGCTCACGTCACTGGAGGCGACCCGGTTGATCACGGAAGAGTTTGCCCCCGGTGAGGATGACAATTATGAACTGCTGTTCCTGGGCGAGAAAAAAGAGGTAGAGGAAGCATTCGGCGGTATGTACCGGGCCTTGGTGATATCGCTGGCGCTGATTTTTTTCATGCTGGTGATACTGTTCAGGTCACTGCTTGACACGTTTCTTGTCCTGTTTACCATTCCGTTCGGGATGATCGGCGTTGTTGTCGGTCACGCGTTGCTCGGCCATCATTTACAGTTCCTCTCGGCAGTCGGCATGCTGGCCCTGACCGGGATCATCGTCAATGATTCATTGATACTGGTCAATTTTGCCAACAAACTGCAACAACAAGGCAAAGAACGGGTCAGCGCAGTGATAGAAGCCGGACAGATGCGGGCGAGACCCATCCTGGTAACCACGATCACGACGTTCCTGGGCCTGTCGCCGGTGATCTTTTTTGCTTCGGGACAAACGCGGGCGCTGGCGCCGATGGCCGTCAGCCTGGGCTTCGGGCTGGTCTTCGCGACGTTTGTCATATTACTGGCGTTGCCCTGTTTCTACCTGCTGGCGGGTGATATGCGCGTGAACGCGCAGAACATATACCGGCGTCTGCTGCCAAAGATCATGAACAAGGTATGAAGGGTAACAGGGAGCGCGGCAGTGAATTGACTCTCAAAAACCGGCTATCTATCATGCAATCGACATGCGTGTTTTAATCCTACTATCCGGCATTTTTCTGGGCATTGTCGGACTGCTGTTCCTGACGCGCCCGGAGATTCAAGCAGATTTGCGCGAGATTCCTCCGCAGGTGGTAGATACCATTATTGTCACACAGCAAGACGTCCGGCATGCCAGGGAAATAAGCGGCAAGTTGCAGCCGTCACGCACCGCCAACCTGCGTTTTCAGGTGGCAGGCAGCCTTACCAAACGCTGGGTGGAGCCCGGTCAGCAAGTGGGCGCCGGACAGGTCTTGCTGGAAGTTGACCCCGGCGATTACGCGGACGCCGCCACTGAAAAACGTGCCCTGCTGGAGCAGGAAAACAAGGCCATTGAACGCGATCGCGCCTTGCTGGAACTTGAGGAACAAGAGGCGGCGCTGTTGCAGCGGGAACTGGAGCGGTTGGCAAGGTTGGAGCGGGAATCCCTGGTGTCCATGTCCCATTATGAAGAAATCGAACAAAAATTAATTCGCAGCCAGGCTGAAATCGCCCGCTTGTCAAACAGCGTGGCAACCGCCGGCGCCCGGCAGCGGCAAAAGGGGGCGGCCCTGCAGCGGGCGCAACGTGACCTGGACCGGACCAGGCTGACCGCGCCGTTTGCCGCCACCGTCAATCGTGTGCTGCTGGAAACGGGAGATTATGCGACGCCCGGCCAGCACGCCGTCGACCTGGTGCAAGTGGAAGAACTGGACATTTACCTGGAGGCGCCCGGCGACCTCGCCGAGTACCTGGCGCCGGACCAGCTTGTTGACGTCCGCATAAACGGCGGGCATATTCAGGGGAGGATCATTGCCCTGGCGCTTGACCCCGACCCCGCCACCAATACCCATCCGTTGCGTGTCCGCATCGACGGCGCCGGTCTGTATCCCGGCAAGATCGTATCGGTAACGTTGCCCGGACGCTTTTTTTCTCAAGCCAGGATCATCCCGGTGACGGCCGTGCTGAACGAACGTGATGCGGATTATGTCTTTGTCGTAGAGCGCAACAGGTTACGCAAGCATCCGGTCCGGCTCATCGCCCGCCATGGGGCAGCGCAGGTCATAGACGGAATTGAGGCCGGCACTACCCTGGTTGCCTACGGCGTGGCGGCGTATAGCGACGGGCAGCGGGTGAGTATCAGGAAGTAAGGGCGCGGAACAGTCCTTCGATGAGTCCCTCTCCCGCATCAGGGTGACGCGAATCTCGACCGGTAGTGTTTACTGTTCAGCGCCGGCAATACTCCCAGGTCAACC
>JAPPLI010000093.1:0-3897 GCA_028819495.1 Gammaproteobacteria bacterium
AGATCCTGTTTGGAACAGACGATCAATATGTATAAAAGTGTGCGGTTGCCCTGCGGAATTTAAGAGAACTGCTGATTTTCGATTTCAACGGGCGCGGTTGTGTGTTAAGATACCGTTCCAGCATGTGTGCAAGTTACTACACCTTACCGTGGTCATGCGCGGCTTGCTGGAGCCGGCAGTCTTTTTCTCACTCTTCCCGACGGACCTGAAACCTTGACGCGTTTTGTATTCGTCACCGGCGGCGTGGTTTCTTCCCTGGGGAAAGGGCTCGCCTCGGCGTCCCTGGGAGCGATCCTCGAATCCCGCGGGCTGGACGTCACCTTGCTGAAACTGGACCCGTATATCAACGTCGACCCGGGCACCATGAGCCCGTTCCAGCACGGCGAGGTCTATGTAACGGAAGATGGTGCGGAGACCGATCTCGACCTCGGCCATTATGAGCGTTTCGTGCGCACCCGCATGACCCGGCGCAACAATTTCACTACCGGCAGGATCTACCAGAACGTCATCCAGAAGGAGCGCCGCGGTGATTACCTGGGCGGTACGGTGCAGGTCATCCCCCATGTGACCGACGAGATCAAGCGCTGTATCCTGGAAGGGGCAGGGGATGCGGACCTGGCTATCGTGGAGATCGGCGGCACGGTGGGCGATATCGAATCCCAGCCCTTCCTGGAGGCGATCCGGCAGATGCGCATGGAGCTGGGCGCGCGCCGTTCCCTGTTCATGCACCTGACCCTGGTGCCGTATATCGAGACCGTGGGCGAGATAAAGACCAAGCCGACCCAGCATTCGGTCAAGGAACTACGTTCGATCGGCATTCAGCCCGACGTGTTGATGTGCCGTTCCGACCGACCGCTGCCTGAGAACGAGCGCCGCAAGATAGCCCTGTTTACCAACGTGGATGAGCGCGCCATCATCTCTGCCGTCGATGTGGACAACCTGTTCCGGGTACCGCGCCTGTTTCACGAACAGGGACTGGACGACATAGTGCTGGACAAGCTCGGTGTCGCTGCCCGGGATACGGACTTATCGGAGTGGGACGCCGTCATCGACGCCATAGAGCATCCCTCCGGGGAGGTCAATATTGCGATGGTCGGCAAGTACACCGGCCTGACGGATTCCTACAAGTCCCTGGCCGAAGCCCTGATCCACGCCGGCATACATACCCGCACGACCATAGATATCCACTATGTTGATTCCGAAGACGTGGAACAGGGTGGCACTGACCGGTTGCGCAGCATGGATGCGATCATCGTGCCGGGCGGTTTCGGCGACCGTGGTATCGAAGGCAAGATCGCAACCGCGCATTACGCCAGGGAAAACCAGGTGCCGTACCTGGGCATCTGCCTGGGGATGCAGGTCGCGGTCATCGAGTTTGCGCGGCACGTAGCCGGCATGAAAGGGGCAGACAGTACTGAATTTGCGCCGAAGACCCCGTTTCCCGTGATCGGGTTGATTACCGAATGGCTGAATGCCGATGGCGCGACGGAAACGCGGGACGAGAACTCCGACCTGGGGGGCACCATGAGGCTGGGCGGGCAGGAGTGCCGGCTGCTCGACGATACACTGGTCAGGGGCATGTACGGCAAGGACAACATCATGGAACGGCACCGGCACCGTTACGAGTTCAACAACAACTACCGCGGCAGGCTGGAACGCCACGGGTTGAGGGTGGCAGGCATATCCGCGGATGAAAGGCTGGTGGAAATTGTCGAGCTGGCCGACCATCCCTGGTTTGTCGGCTGCCAGTTCCACCCCGAGTTCAATTCCACTCCCCGGGACGGGCATCCGTTGTTCACCGGGTTCATCAGGGCTGCGCTGATGCACCGGAATGGTGGCTGAACATGAATTTGTGCGGCTTTGAGGCCGGAACTGAACACCCGTTGTTCCTGATCGCCGGCCCCTGCGTCATCGAAAGCGAACAACTGGCCCTGGACAGCGCCGGCGCCCTGAAGGAAGCCGCCGCTGAACTGGCTGTCCCGTTCATCTACAAGTCTTCTTTCGACAAGGCCAATCGCAGTTCCGGCGAGAGTTATCGCGGCCCCGGACTGGAGCAGGGGTTGCGTATCCTGGAGAAAGTGAAGCAGGAAATCGGCGTGCCGGTATTGACCGACGTACACGAGGATACGCCGCTCGGGGAGGTGGCGGCAGTCGTGGACGTGTTGCAGACCCCTGCGTTCCTGTGCCGGCAGACCAATTTCATTCGCAACGTTGCCGCCTGCGGCCTGCCGGTGAACATAAAGAAAGGCCAGTTCCTCGCGCCCTGGGACATGCGGCAGGTTGTCGAGAAGGCCCGCGCGACAGGAAATGAACAACTGCTGGTGTGCGAGCGCGGCGCCAGTTTCGGCTATAACTACCTGGTCTCCGATATGCGCGCGCTGGTCATCCTGCGCGAAACCGGCTGCCCCGTAGTGTTTGACGCAACCCACTCGGTGCAGTTGCCCGGCGCGCAGGGCAGACAATCGGGGGGGCAGCGGGAGTTTGTCCCGGCCCTCGCCCGGGCCGCGGTGGCCGTGGGCGTGGCGGGGATCTTCATGGAAACCCATCCGGAACCGGACAAGGCGCTCAGTGACGGCGCCAACTCACTGCCGCTGCATGAAGTGGAAGAACTACTGGAAACCCTGGTTGACCTGGACCGGCGCGTAAAAGAAGGAACAGCCTGATGTCGAAAATAACTCAAATAACGGCTACCGAAATTCTGGATTCCAGGGGAAATCCCACCATCCTGGCTGAAGTAGCAACGGCCGCGGGCAACACCGGCAGCGCCATGACGCCGTCCGGCGCCTCGACCGGCTCGAGGGAAGCGCTCGAATTAAGGGACAACGACGCCGGCCGCTACCGCGGCAAGGGCGTATTGCAGGCAATAAGCAATATAGAGAATATCCTGCGCCCGAAGCTGGTTGGTATGGAAGCCGGCGACCAGGCCGGCATCGATCGGGCAATGCTGGACCTCGACGGCACGGAAAACAAGAGCAGGCTGGGCGCCAACGCGATACTGGCCGTTTCCATGGCCGTTTCCCATGCCGCGGCAGCCGATGAACGTTTGCCCCTGTATCGTTACCTGGGCGGCGACGGGCCTTTTGACATGCCCGTGCCGATGATGAACATCATTAACGGCGGCGCCCATGCGGATAACAACGTCGATATGCAGGAGTTCATGATCCTGCCCGTGGGCGCAACGAGCCTGGCGGAAGCCGTGCGTTACGGCGCCGAGATTTTCCATGCGCTTAAAGCAGTGTTGGCGGCCCGGGGGATGAATACCGCCGTGGGGGACGAAGGAGGCTTTGCGCCGGACCTGGATTCCAACGAGGCGGCCCTGGAAGTGATTCTCAGCGCCATCGGCAAAGCCGGCTATGTGCCCGGCGAGGACATCCTGCTGGGCCTGGATATCGCCAGTTCGGAATTCTACCGGGACGGCAGGTACGTGCTCGCATCCGAGGGCAAGTCATTGAGTGCGCAGGAGTTTCTCGATTACCTGGCGCCCTGGGTGGAGAATTATCCGATCATCACCATAGAGGACGGGATGGCCGAGGACGACTGGGACGGCTGGCGGGCGCTTACCGCGCGGTTCGGCGACCGGGTGCAACTCGTGGGAGACGATTTGTTCGTGACCCATACGGCCGTCCTGCAACAGGGCATTGACACCGGCGCGGCGAACTCGATCCTGGTCAAGGTCAACCAGATAGGCACCCTGACGGAAACCCTGGCGGCGATTGATATGGCCCGGAAGGCCGGGTATACCACGGTCATATCCCACCGTTCCGGCGAGACCGAGGACACGACCATCGCGGACCTGGCGGTGGCGACGTCATCCCGGCAGATTAAAACCGGTTCCCTGTCCCGGTCGGACCGGGTGGCCAAGTACAACCGCCTGATCCGGATCGAAAAGGAACTGGG
>JAPPLI010000093.1:3997-5681 GCA_028819495.1 Gammaproteobacteria bacterium
ATCACCCTGCTGGTAATACTGGCGCTGCTGCAATACCGTTTGTGGTTCAGCCCCGGCGGGCTTACCGACGTCAACAAACTGGAGCAGACAAAACAGGAGCTGAGCGACGAGAACGAACAGCTCAGGGAAAGAAATGCTTCCCTGGCCGCGGAAGTTATCGATTTGCAACATGGTCTCGAGGCCGTTGAAGAGCGGGCCAGAAGTGAGATGGGCATGATCAAATCCAACGAGGTGTTCTACCAGATTATCGACAACCCGGACCAGTCAACCCGGGAGTTGCTGCCCGGGACCCCGCTGGAAGAACCGGTTGCCGGGCCGTGACGGGACAGCCGGACTTCTGGGCTGTCATTCCGGCAGGGGGTGTCGGCCGGCGCATGGGCGCGGACCGGCCCAAGCAATACCTCAAACTACTGGACCGCACCGTTCTGGAACACAGCATGCTGCCGTTCTGCGAACATCCGCTGATCAAGGGTATCGTCGTGGTTGTGGCGGACGGCGACGAGTTCTGGCCGGCCCTGGCGCCGGCCCGCCATCCCCGGGTGGTTACTGCGCCCGGCGGGCATGAACGCTGCCATTCCGTGCTGAACGGTCTGAAGCGCCTGGCCGGGCTCGCCGATGACGGCGACTGGGTGCTGGTTCACGATGCGGCCCGGCCCTGTGTCAGCGGAACGGATATCGACAACCTCATCGACGGGCTCAGGGATCATCCGGTCGGCGGCATCCTGGCCCAGCCGGTCAGGGATACGGTAAAGCAGGTTGCGCAGGATCATGCAATCGAGGCGACGCTGGAGCGTGAACGGCTCTGGCGCGCCCTGACGCCGCAAATGTTCCGGCTCGGAGTGTTGCGGGAAGCGATTGGCGCGGCGGCGGGAGAGAGCTTGCTGGTGACGGACGAGGCCCAGGCGTTGGAACACGGCGGCTACCGCCCCGCGATCGTGCCCGGCGGTGCGCACAATATCAAGGTGTCACTGCCAGAAGACCTGGCGCTGGCGGAATTTTATTTGAAAAGATGGGTGGGGTCAGAGTAAAAATTCTTCGAATTTCTTACTCTGACCCCTGGCGCCGCGGACTTGACGGGTTCCGGGGTCAGAGTAAGAATTTCGTCAGAAATTTTACTCTGACCCCTTAATTCGGTGAAAACATCATGAGAATTGGTCACGGTTACGATACCCACAGGTTTGTGGAAGGGCGCCCCCTGGTGCTGGGCGGCGTGAACGTCCCCCACGACAAGGGGTTGCTGGCGCACTCCGATGGCGACGTCGTCATCCACGCGCTGTGCGATGCGTTGCTGGGCGCCGCCGCGCTGGGCGACATCGGCGCGCATTTCCCCGACACCAGCGCGGACTTCAAAAACATCGACAGCAGGGTTCTGTTACGGCGCGTGCATGAGTTGCTGGCGCAAAAATCCCACGAGGTGATCAACGCGGACATCACCATCATCGCGGAGGAACCGAAAATGGCGCCCCATATCGGCGCCATGCGCGACAACCTGGCCTCCGACCTGGCCGTGAGCAGGGGCGCAGTCAACGTCAAGGCCACCACCAACGAGAAAATGGGCTTCATCGGCAACCGGGAAGGCATTGCAGTGCATGCCGTTGTCCTGATAAGGTAACGCGCATTACACACGCGGCAGCAATTCCCGCTAACGCCCGGTGGGTGCCGGAATCCCGGTAAAAACGGGGGT
>JAPPLI010000118.1:0-36740 GCA_028819495.1 Gammaproteobacteria bacterium
CTCAACCGCTTCCCGACCCGCTGAACATGGCAATATCAGGTTGAAAGAGTACTAGTCAATGCTCACTTTAGGGGAAGTCTTATGAAGAACTGCACACCGTCAATCGTAACCGGTATTTTCATTGTGACATTAACAGGGCTGTTGCAACCCGTATCCGCCCAGGCCGTCCTGGAGGAAATTATCGTAACCGCTCGCAAGGTCGAAGAGAATATCCAGGATGCCCCAATCACAGTGAACGCTTTTACCGCGGAGCAGATTGAAGAGGCGGGCATCACCCAGACGGCTGATTTCATCCAGCTTACCCCTAACGTTACCCTGGCGGAATCACAGACTATCGGCACATCGTTCCTCACGGTGCGCGGCCTGAGCCGGGTGCGCAACGGTGAGTT
The DNA here is from genome assembly GCA_028819495.1 of Gammaproteobacteria bacterium. Lineage (GTDB taxonomy): Bacteria > Pseudomonadota > Gammaproteobacteria > Eutrophobiales > Eutrophobiaceae > JAAXHV01. The sequence goes on from JAPPLI010000118.1 coordinate 390, forward strand.
GCCGGTTGCCGTGGTGGTGGACGACGTCCTGGTGGTCAATGCCCGCCAGTTCATCGGCCAGGTGTTCGATACCGAGCAGATAGAAGTGGTCAAAGGCCCGCAGGGTGCGTTGTATGGCCGCAATGCCTCCAACGGCGCCATCATCATCACCACCAAGGCTCCCAGTGACGAACCGGAAGGGCACATCAAGGCAAGTTACGGTGAGGCGGATGAAGTTGCCATAGAAGGGTCCTTCAGCGGCCCGATTACGGACACGCTTGCGGTGCGCCTGTCCGGACGCATGCTGGAGCGGGACGGCTATTTCACGAACGTCACCCTGGACGATGAAACGGACCCTTACAATGACCGGACCCTGCGCGGGCGCGTGACCTGGACGCCCACCGATAACCTGGATGTGGATCTCAAGGCACAGTATTCCAAGCACAAGGGCAAAGGAATCGGTTTTCACTGGCCCGGCGCGGCAAACTTCGAAGTGTTCGGGTTTTTTGTCGGTACCGCGGCCGAACTGGGCGTAACAACGGATGAAATCAACACCAAGGGGGGCGACCTCACCGGTCTTCCCTACGTCGCAAACAACCCCGACCGCGGCCGGCGCGAGACTGTCGGCTTTTCCATTAAGCTGAACTATGACCTGGGCTTTGCCGACTTCAAATCCGTGACCACATACGACGAACTGGAAACCTCGTCGGTCGCCGACCAGGGGCCTTACCTGTCGATCCTGGACGGCACCCAGCATACCTACGTGGACGTGGACGGCTGGAGCCAGGAATTGCGCCTGACTTCGAGGCAGGACAGCCGGCTGCGCTGGCAGGCGGGCGCCTATTACCTGTCCTGGGACCGCCTGCGCACCACGGTAACGGGCGAGGACAAGGGACTGGGTATCCTGCGGCCCACGACCGTGCCCGCGTTTGAAGACAGCACCAACCCCAGTGGCGTCGCCCCGGGTGATTTTCTTTCCTTCCTGGAGGACAGCTATGCCTGGGCGGTGTTCGGCAGCATAGACTGGGACGTGATGGAACGGCTGACCCTGTCCCTGGCGGCCCGTTATGACGAGGAAACCCGGGAACAGAACGTGAACCCCTATAACACCGCGGGGCGGGTATACCGGCAAGCCGATGAGTCCGGTGTGAACCAGCCTTATGGCGCAGTCGGCTGCGATGCGATCAATTTCTTTACCGGACAGCCGCTCGTAGCCAACCCCATGCCGGCAGTCAACTGCGGCGCGTATTCAACTTTTGATGAATTGTTGATGTACACACAAAGGTCAACGGAGGTGAATAAGCAAACCTACAGCAAGTTCCAGCCCAAGATAACCCTGCGTTATGGGGTGACGGACGATATCAATCTTTATGGAAGCTGGGGTATCGGTTACCGTGCCGGCCAGTTCAATTATCCAGGCATCGGGGTGATCAGCGCCACGGCCAAGGAGTTCATTGAGCAGGAAGAGAATACCGCCTGGGAACTGGGCGCAAAAATGACTTACGGGCCGTTCAGGCTGAACCTGGCCTATTTCAATTCCACAGTGGATAACACCCAGTATTTTCCATTTGACGGGCTGGCCTTCGTACAGGTTTTTGAGGACATTGATGAAGGGGAGCTGGACGGTTTTGAAATAGAAGGAGTCTGGCGGGTGTCGGACAATATTGACGTGTATGCGGCCTACGGCCAGACTGATGGTGAGATCACCGAATATGAGGAAAGACCAGCGACGGTCGGCAACGATCTGCCGTATATTGCCGAATACACCTTCAATGCCGGGGCGCAGGTAGAATTCAATGTATTTGACGGGGCTGCCTTGTTTGCCAGGGTGGATTACGAACGGCGCGGCAAGCAATACTGGACACCGGAGAACACGCATCCAAGATCGCCCCTGGACCTGGTCAACCTGCGCTTCGGGGTAAGAGGTGACAAGTGGACGCTGGCGACTTATATCAACAACCTCACGGATGAAGAATATAATTCCGAAGTGGTGACGCCGCTGTTCCTGCACCCGGCTCCCCCCAGGATCTGGCGTGTCGAGTACAGGTACGATTTCTAACCCGCATATTTCACCAAGTGATGCGAAGATCGCGCCGGATTTTTTGCGTTGGCGGGCGCTCACGACCGAAAGCGTATCGGGTTATACGGTTGAGGGAGTATGTGCCCGCTAACGCAAAAAAGACAAGCGAGGGCGCATCAATTGGTGAGATATGCGGGTTATAAGGACAAGTTCAGGGCAGCCAGTGACGTAGGCGGAACTTTTACCGATCTTGTTTATTACCGGGTTGACACCGGGACAGAAGCCTGTGGGACGGTACAGTCGGTAAAGACGGATACCACGCCGCCTGATTTTGAGACAGGGGTAATGGCTTCGCTGGAGAAAGCGGGGATCGCTCCTGCCGATCTTGAATTCTTCGCTCACGGTTCCACCCTGGTCATCAATGCCCTGACTGAAAAGAAAGGCGTCAAGACCGCTCTGATCACTACAAGGGGTTTTCGTGATGTGCTCGAAATCGCCCGCGGCAACCGGCCGGACCTGTTCAACTTCAACTTCAGGAAACCCAGGCCTTTTGTCGAGCGCTATCTCAGGGCGGAACTCGACGAGCGTGTGAACTACAAGGGAGAGGTACAAAAAGCGGTATGCCTTGAGCCGTTGCCGGAGTTGCTGGATTTTCTTAAAGCGGAAGGTGTCCAGGCCATAGCCGTCTGTTTTCTTCATTCTTATATCAACCCTGAAAATGAAATACAGGTCGTAGCCAGGATTAAGGCGCTGTGGCCGGAGGTGTCCGTACTGGCCTCCCACCAGATCAGCCGGGAATGGCGGGAATACGAACGAACCAGCACCACGGTGCTGGCCGCTTTTGTCCACCCTGTCGCCAAAAATTATATCGAGTCCCTGGAAAGGCAACTGCATGCAGGCGGGTTCACCGGAAAGCCTTTCATGATGCAGTCGAACGGGGGCATTACCACGACTGATGCCGCCAAGGCCAATCCGATCTCCATGGTGGAGTCCGGTCCTGCCAGCGGAATTTTTGCCGCCGCCGGTCTCGGCAGAAATATCGGCGAGAAAAACCTGATTGTGCTGGACATTGGCGGCACAACGGCGAAATGCGCCCTGGTCGAAAATGGCGAGAGCAGGATCAGTACCGAATACTATATAAACAGAGACCGTAAAAATCCCGGCTATCCTGTCCAGACCCCGGTCTCGGAACTCGTCGAAATAGGCAACGGTGGCGGTTCCATTGCCTGGATTGACGAAGGCAACAGGCTGCGCGTGGGACCCCAGTCCGCGGGAGCGCTGCCGGGACCGGCTGCTTACGGCAAGGGAGGGACAAGGGTAACGACAACCGATGCCAACCTGGTGCTGGGAAGAATTGACCCGGACAGTTTTGTCGGCGGGGCCGTGCGGCCAGACTGGGAGGCGGTGAACGCCGCCTTCAAACCGTTGCAGGACAGGCTCGGGTTGGCGCGGGAAGAACTCGCCAGGGGCATAGTCAGGGTCGCCAATGCCAACATGACGAACGCTCTCAGGCTGGTGTCCACCAACAAAGGCTATGATCCCAGGGATTTTACCCTTGTTGCCTTCGGCGGGGGAGGAGCGCTGCATGCGTTGGCCCTGGCGGAAGAATTACAGGTGCGCCGGGTCATCGTGCCGGTCAACTCTGCGGTTTTTTCAGCCTGGGGGATGCTGTTGACGGACCTGCGCCGTGATTACCTGCTGACCTGCCCCCTGGAACTGGAGCCGGGCAACGCGGACAGGCTGGCGAGTGTATTTAATACACTTATCGGCCAGGCGCGCAGGGATTACAGCGACGATAATCCCGGTTCCCACGGCCATGAGATTGGTTTCGAATACTATGCAGATATGCGGTACCGCGGCCAGGAACATACTGTCAAAATTCTGTTTCCCTTTGCCGACGGCCGGGCAGACCTGGCGCTTGCCGCCGAATGGTTCCACGCGGCTCATGAGAAACGCTATACCTACCGTCTCGATACCGATCTCCAGGTCGTAAACCTGCACCTGGTGGCAAAGGTGGAGGTGGACAAACCCGACCTGCTGGAAAAACCACGAACCGGGATGAGACCGGAAGATGCGGTCAAGCGCGTGCGTAAAGTGGATTTTGATCGAACCGGCATTCACGATGCCGCCATCTATGACGGGCTGCGACTGGAGCCGGACATGAAATTCAATGGGCCGGCTGTGGTGCAGGAACCGTCCGTCAGCATGGTGATCCCGCCGGATTACACGGTTACTGTTGACAGGTTTGGCAATTATCACGCCGAGCGGCGTTGACAATCGTATTGTGTGTCCTTTATTCCGTAGATTTGTTGTGCCCGTTCGGCGCTGATGTAACTGTTTTTCAAATCTTCGATAATTTTTTGCCGGGGCCGGCGGCGCGGGTTGCCGTATCCGCCGCCGGTAGCGGTGACAATCTTGATCACGTCACCGCGGCCGAGGGGTAATGCGGTGCAGGATCGGTATCTTTCTTCCCGGCCGTCCGTGCGCACTACCCTGATGTAATTGGTTGTACCGTCAAGGCCGCCGTCCAGTCCCCAGGGACCGTTTTCCGAGCGGACGTAATACACGGTTATCCACCAGTCATCGCGCAGGATGCGATAGTCCAGGTTAATCCCCTTGCCGCCGATGAATTCGCCCTCTCCCCCCGGTTCCTCGGTCAGGCAAAAACGATCTACCAGCAGACCGTTTCTCTGTTCCGTAATCTCGACCGGACAATTGAACGTATCGCCGTGGTGGCCGGTGTACAGGGCGTTGATGCCATCGCCATCCCGGGATGCGCCCCAGCCGCCCAGTTGAGGTTCGACAATACTGTGGGGCTTGCCGGTTTCGGGATGGGGACCGCCGATAAAGGTCCCGCAGATGGACGCGTAATGCCCTGCCGGCAGGTAGTCCCCCAGCGCCGGGGCGAGAGCCTTCCACAACAGGTCGAACAACAGGATGCCGACTTCATAGTAAACGCTCATGGCCGAGGGGTATTGCGCGGCGAACATCGAGCCCTTGTCGACCAGGACCCGCAGCGGTTTGAAGGTGCCCGCATTGGCAAAGGAGCTCGGACTCGTGACAGCCTTGAAGATCATCTTGGCATCGACAACCGTTGCCTCATAAGAGGTGTTGAAGGCCGACTTGCTCTGTTCCGGATTGCCTCTCAGGTCAACGATGAATTCATCCTGCTTGATTGTTATGACGACCTTGATTGTGCGGCCGTCATCAAGCACCTCGCTTGCGGAAAATTCGCCTTTCGGCAATGTTTTCAATACGCGCCGCGAAATCTCCTCACCAAGCGCGATATAGTCATTGATTGCGTGGAGCACCGTATCCTTGCCGTATTTTCCGACCAGCCCCGAGAACCGTTTTTCCCCGGCGCGCATGGAAGCGACGCCTGCCCAGAAATCGCCCATGGTCGTCTCCGGGAGCCGGCTGTTCATCCTGATGATATCCAGCACCGCGTGGTTCGGTTCGCCGCCTTCAATGACTTTGACCGTGGGGAGTTGTATCCCCTCCTGGTATATTTCCACGGCTTCCGGACTGATGCTGCCGGGGAAGGCGCCGCCGATATCCGTCCAGTGTGCCTTGTTGGCAAGCCAGCCGATGATGTCCTCACCCGCAAATACGGGGAGGATCAGTACCACGTCGTTCAGGTGGCTGACACCCCCATAATGAGGTATGTTGGCGATGAATATATCGCCGTCCCTGATTTCATGGCGGGGACCGAATTTTTTGATGACTGTTTTTATGCCGGGCTCAAGCATGCCGATAAAACCGGGTATGCCATTGCCCGAACTTGCAAGGTTTCCCTGCGCGTCGGTCAGGGCCACGCCGAAATCAAGGACTTCGTAGATTATCGAACTCATTGCGGTCTTGCGCATCGTGACGAACATCTCATCCGTAATGGCTTTCAGGGAACTCTGGATTATCTTGATCGTGATTGGATCGTATGTGGTTGTTTTTGTCATGGCGCAGCCTGTTGAATGGTGATGTGCAGGTTGCCGTACTCGTCCGTGCACGCGGCCTGGCCCGGAAACAGCACTGTTGTGCTGCCGGCCTCTTCGACGATGGCCGGGCCGCTGAATTCGGCCCCGGCAGGTAATTTTATCCTGTCAAATATTGTTGCCTCACACATGCCGTGTTCGTCAAAATCCACGATGCGCATGCCCTTGACGGCAGAGGCAATATCTCCACAAGCGGATATCCTCGCAAGCCGGGGGCGGTCAACGGCCGCACAGGCGATGAGGTTGTAGCTCACGATCTCTACCTTGTTATCCAACCGGTAGGTATATTCACGTTCATAGGCGTCTCTGAAACGGCCGATCAATTCCCTGATCCCCACCGGACCTGTGCGCCCGGGCGGCAGGCGAACGCTGATGGTGTGCTCCTGGCCTTCATACCGCATATCGGCCAGGCGTTCAAAATAGATGGAATCGGCTTCAATGCCCTCTTCCAGGTAAGCCGAGCAGGCCTGGGTTTCCATGTCACTGACGGTCTCCGCTATTTCATCGGCCTTTGTTTCATCAAGTAAAAGCGGCCTGGTGCGAACATAATCGCGACGCAGGTCAGACATCAGCATGCCCCAGGCGGAGAACACCGCGCAATGTGCCGGTACCACGACTTTCGGCACGTTCAGTTCAGCCGCCAGCGCGCCGGCATGCATGGCGCCGCCTCCGCCGAAGGCGACCATGGTGAAATCCCTGGGGTCATACCCCCTGTTAATGGAAACCAGCTTCAGTGCATTGACCATATTGTGGTTGGCAATACGGATCATCCCGCGCGCCGCTTCCTCCGGCTCCATCCCTGTTTGAGCGCCGAGACGGGCCAGCGCCGCGCGTACTGCGCCTGAATCAGGTTCCATGCTTCCCCCGATGAAGTAGTGGGGATTGATGCGCTCCAACAGCAGGTTGGCATCCGTCGTGGTCGGCTCCGTGCCGCCACGGTTATAGGCTACCGGTCCCGGCAGGGCTCCCGCGCTCCGGGGCCCGACGTGCGTCCTGCCGTGTTCATCAACCCAGCCGATAGAACCGCCGCCGTTACCGATCTCAACGATATCGACGACCGGGGTCATGATGGGATAGCCGCTGGAAAAATCGCTTCGCTCCACCACGTAACGGTTCGTTGTGGAGACCCTGCCGTGGTCGAGCAGAGAGCATTTGGCGGTGGTGCCGCCGACGTCGAAAGCGATGATATTTTCAATGCCGAGCAGTTTGCCCAGGGAAGCAGCGCCCAGCACGCCGCTTGCCGGCCCTGATTCCACGATTGTTACAGGTGTTTCCCTCACTGAAGCGGCCGTATCGATGCCTCCGTTCGACCGCATGACGTAAAATGATCCTGAGAACCCCCTTGTTTTCAGGGCATTTTCCATGTCCGCCAGGTACTTCCCTGCGCTGGGCTGTACATACGCGCACAGGACGGTCGTATTGCTGCGCTCATACTCGCGCCACTCCTGTGACAACTGGTGTGAAGCGACACACGCAACTTCCGGCCACAGCTCCCGCACCTTCTCCTGAACTTTTTTTTCGTGGTCGGGATTGGCGTATGAATGGAGCAGGCAAATCGCTACGGCTTCAACGCCTTCCGTCTTGAAATCTTCAATGACAGGCGGCAAATCCTCAAGTCTGAGTTCAGCAAGCACCTCGCCCTTGCAGGACATGCGCTCCCTTACCTCGCGCCGCAGGTAACGGGGGACAAACGGCTCAGGTTTGCGGTAGCGCAGGTTGAAGAAATCCGGACGGTTACCGCGGGCGATTTCCAGTACGTCACGAAACCCGTACGTGGTTATCAGTCCGGTCCTGGCGCCCTTGCGTTCCGTCAGCGCGTTGATGACCACGGTGGTGCCATGGGCAAAGAACTCGATGCCGGCATAGTCCAGGCCGGCCTTCTCAAGCGTATCCAGGACGCCTTTTTCAAAATCCGGGGGAGTGGTATGCGCCTTTTCTGCCCTGAACAACTGCATGGCGCCGGACTCCTCATCAATTTCATAGTAGACGAGGTCGGTAAAGGTGCCCCCCACGTCCGTGGCTGCCCTGATTCTCTTCACGGTGTCAAACCTGTTTTCGCGTTCATCTTTTCAGACCTGAAGTGACCCGTGATTATTGGTCAGCGATGATCTTTGTCAAGCCACTCGTTAGGGTAGCTTGTCCCGCCTGCCGCTGCCTGCACATACTATGATATGGATGACTATTCACGAGAACGGGTACCCGGCGACAAGACCTACAGCGGTATTCATATAGGCATGATTATTGTCGGCGGAGTTATCGGCATACCCGGATTTTTACAGGCTGCCAAGGTCGGCGGCAGCCTGGGACTGGAAAAAGCCGCCATCGCATTCCTGGCCGGGTGTTTCATCCTGGGGAGCCTCGGCGCTTTGACGAGTTACGCCGGCACCAGGACAAGGTATTCCACCTATATGCTTACCGGATTTGCGTTCGGCAGGTCGGGCGGCAAGATCGTAAACTTCATTATCGCACTGACCCTGGTCGGCTGGTACGGAGTCATCATCAATGTGTTCGCGTCTGCGGCCGACCTTGTCGTACAGAGCGTGTACGGACCGGGAATCCCCGTGTGGGCGTATATTGTCGCAGGCTCCTGTCTGATGACCGGCGTCACCCTTTCCGGATTTAAAGGCATCGACAAGCTCGCATTGTGTCTGGTGCCGGTGATGCTGGTCTTCCTGTCTTATGCGGCCTGGCTATCCTGGGATGATATCCCTTCATGGAACCGGGGCAGTCCCGGCGCGCAACCGCTGAGTTATTCCACTGCGATCTCGTCCGTCGTTGGCGGGTACATCGTCGGCGTGGTTATTCAGCCTGACTACAGCCGTTTTGCAAAGAATGTACGGCACGCGATGTGGGCGGTCTTCATCGCCCTGTGGGTAGTGCAAGCGCTGGTTTTTTTCCTGGCGGCCATACCCAGCGTCGCCACGGGAGTGTCGAACCTGATCAGGATCATGGTCATGCTGGGGATCGGTGTTCCTGCTTTTTTCCTGCTGTTGCTCAGCTCATGGTGCAGCAATGTGCTGTGCCTGTATTCATCGGGCCTGTCAATGTCGACCATATTCATGCGTGCGCGCCTGTGGCAGATCATCCTGGCCATAGGCGTGGCGGGCACTGCGCTTGCATTCGTGTATTCCGATGACTACCTGATACCTTTCCTGGTGCTGCTCGGCGTGACTGTGCCGCCGATTGCCAGTATCTATGTTCTGGATGTTGTTCTTATCCGGCGCCAGGAGGATGGACTGGATATGGCTGCGGCAAAATCCGGCATCAATGTAAATGCGTTTATCGCCTGGGGTATAGCGGTGCTGGTCGGCTACCTGGCGGAAGCTGAACGGTTTTCCATTTCCGGTATAGCAAGCCTGGATTCAATCCTGACGGCAACAGTCATCTATTATGGTATGACTGTTTTACCTGCCAGGGGACGGGTTTAATCCGTCCCTGTACGATCAGGAGATCAGACCCATCTCCTGTCCGGCGGAAACCGCGCGAATGCGGTTGTCCACGTCGAGCTTTTTGAAGATATTTTTCATATGGAACTTGACCGTGTTTTCCGTCATGTCAAGCATGCGGGCGATGTCCTTGTTGGAAAAACCCAGCGCCAGTTCCTGGAGAATCTCAAGCTCGCGCGGGCTGAGCAAAAGCGATTCAGACGGGGTTTCCTTGAGTTGATACGGCGTCCTGTAAAATCGTGAAAGGCAGTCCTTTACAAAGCTGCCGGTAAAGCTGCTGAGTTGCAGGTTGCGTCGTTGCAGGCGGTAGAAGCGTGACAGAAGCTCCTCAAGCGGTTTTCCGAAATCCAGCAGGACACGATAGGCGCTTTCCTTGGCCGCGATGTCCAGCGTATCCGTTATGCTTGCGTAGGCGCGCTCGTCCTGCCTGCCGGCCAGCAGCGCAAGAGACCTCAGCAGGGAAGCTTCCATCTCAAACCAGAGGTTGTTGCAACTACGGGCCATATCGATCAATGAACCGGCTATTTCCAAAGCGTTCTTGTTCCTGCAGGCGCCAAGCGCAATAAGACCTTCAGCCATGCCCACGAGATGATTACTCCACCAGTTCACGGAACTTGTCAAACCCGGCCGGAATCTGATTTTCTTCAGTTTCGCAAGTGTTCTGGCCTCCTGCCACTCGCCTGACCGCGCCAGGTACAGGTATTCGAAGGCATCGATGACTTCACCCAGCCTGGGAAGATCGCGTCTTTCCGCCATACGCCTCCCGCGCTGCAATATATCCCTGGCTGCTGCCAGGCCTGAGCGCCGGTAGGCAATTGATGCGACGGTTCCGTAGCCTGCCGCATAAATGTCGAACCAGCCGTCATAATGTTCCATCTGGACCAGCGCCTCCGTAAGGCGTTCCTGATCGAATGTTTCCCGGTCGGAGATATAGTCCGTCGATGCCGTGAGAATTACCGCGACGGCTTTAAGGTTACTCTCCGCGCCGAAATTCTCTTCGATCATCTCCACTGCTTCACTGAAGATAGCGCCGGCTTCCCGGAACTGTCCCAGGTAAAGAGAGGCGCGTCCCTGGTGAATCAAGGCGTAGCTCAACCCCTGCATACAGCTTATTTCGCGCATGTAACGGCAGCAATGCGTAGCGTGATCGAAGGCTTCCCTGAAGCTGCCGATGGTGAGGGCGGAGACCGCGGAGCAGGCTGTAACAATCGAATGGCCGGCTGCATCGGATTGCGCCAGCTTGACAGAGATACCGACAATCCCCTCGAGTTCGTCCCGGCAGGTTATTTTGTCTTCATAAACGTCAAGCAACGCGCCGATCAAGGTAATGTCCCGCGTTAACGCACGGTCCGCCTCACCGTTATCCGCAGGCAGGCAGTGGCTGGTTTCCAGCAGGCGATTCATAAAACGGCGGGCCTGAAGGATTTCTCCATTCTTTATCAGGTAATAAATACGGGCAACCTCAATACGGGGAAACTTCGAGAAATCCGTAATGGAGAATGAATCGATGAGCCGCCTGTAGGACGGAATACCGCCGTACATGATAAGCTCCCAGCCGCCTGCCTCTTCAACGATGCGCGCCGCCTGCGCGAGGTTTCCGGCAAGACAGGCATGCCTCACGGCAAGAGCCGGAAAATTATTCTTTTCATACCAGTCGGCGGCGCGCTTATGCAGGGCCGGGATAAGTTCCGGTTCGACCCGTTCAAGTTCATTGTTGAGAAATTCCAGCAACAGGTGATGGTAGCGATACCAACTCGTTCCCCGTTGTGTCGAAACGATCAATGAATGGCGTCGTTTAAGACGGTCAAGCATGTCCAGGCAGTCGATTCGTTTACATACGGCATTGGCCAGGCTGACGTTGAACCGGTCCAGGATGGAAGTCTGCCGCAGTACCTGTTTTATTTCATCTGAGAGGCCGCCGTAGATTTGCTGGTTGAGATACTCGGCGAGGTCGTCGGTCACTCCGGACAGGTTCTTGATTACGTTGCTGAGGGAGGTGTCATCATCCAGGATGGAACGCGCCAGTTGCAGGGCAACAGCCCAGCCTTCGGTTTTCCTGGCCAGAGTTTGCAGTTCAGACTTTTTGCAATCGTCCGGAAACAGCCGATAGGTATCCTCGATACTGAAACGCAGGTCGTTGTTGTCGAACTCCTGTACCAGGCCGTTAACCTTGAGGCCGGAGAAATTGAACCCGGGTTTTTCGCGGGAACTGACTACAAAGTGGGTTGACCCGGTGGTGAGGTCAAGGATTTTTTCCATGACGGAGTCAATAGGACCGTCGCCCACCCGGTGATAGTCTTCCATGATGATGACGACAGGTTTGCTTTGCCTGGCCAGGGTGGCCGACAGGGTCCGGATCACTGCATCTATGGGCACATCGACAAATTCCTGTTCGGCAAGTTTTTCCAACGGCCCCATCTCTGCACCCGAATAACACAGTGAGAGCACGATATGGGAACAGAACTGGTGCGCCACGCGGTCGCTTTCATCCAACGTCAGCCAGGCGGCGATACGATCCGAACCGATGAGGGTTTTATACCATTGGGACAGGAGAGTGGATTTTCCATAACCCGCCGGGGTGACGATGAGGGTCAGTACGCCTTGCGAAGACCGGTTCAGTTTTTCCAGCAGCGCCGGGCGGGAAACCTGGGAAATCAGACTGTGCTGGGATTCGAACTTTCCGAAAATAAGCCAATCCCTGTCACCGAATAGGTTTTCACTGTTCTTTCCCATACCAGGCCTGTAAACCGAAAACTATGGAGAGTGGACTATTACAACGAATCCTATCTGTATCATTATATTAGACTGTGATGACAGAAATACTACCCGATGGGGTGGCTTTGGGGATGCAGGGGTCGGATTTAATCATGCCCCCGAATTTCCTTAAAATACCAATTGATACCTGCTCCCGGCGCCTTTCCCCAACCTGTTCAGGAAAGTCTTTTCAGCCAGGGATTTCAGCGCGAACTGGATTGTGCGCCTGGGGAGAGCGGTGGTTTTTTCAATGTCGGCAACTTTCAGTTTTATTTCCGGATTGGATTTAAAACACTCCAGGACCGTAACCGCCGATTCGGATAACGACTGTAGATTAGCGTACTTCTTTCGATATATAGCGATATCGGCAAGCGCCGCTTCAAACATCTTCAAAAAAAAGAGAACCAGGTTATCGAATTTATACAACTTCGGGTCGGCATGAAACCTGCCATCCGAGCACTGGTGCAAGACGGTGTAATACCGGGCCTTGTTCTGCTCAATTTTCCTGTCAATTGCGATATAAGATGCGATTTCCCGCAGGTATTTATCGCCTGACTGCAAGAGTATCAACAGGAACAAAGCCCTGCCCAGCCGGCCGTTCCCGTCCTGGAAAGGGTGTATCGCCAGGAAGCGGAAGGTGAATTCGACGGCCGTGAGTAAGGGCCAGTGATAGGTATCGACAGTCCCGTTATACCAATCGACCAGTTCGCCCATTGCCATTTCGGTCATCACCCCGGGGTCGGTGGGCTCCAGCACGGTGCGTTCTTCGCCGGTTTCGTTGTTTCTCGAGATAACCTTGTTGGTAACGGTTTTATAAGCCCCTGCATAATGTTCGGCGGGAGGATAGTATTTCAGCAATTCCCGGTGGAAGCCCCGGATTATGGCCTGGGTTAATGGTTTCAACTCATCCGCCTGAAGATATACGGTCGAGAGTACACTCCGGCTGCCTATGACTTCTTCTATACTCCTTTGCCTGTTCTTCGACAGCTTGTCAATTATCAAGCCCTTTTTTTCTTCATAAGCCGTGGTCCTGCCGTCTTTCGACAGGATTGTATCGACCCATTCGATTTCCACGTCGGTTAATACCGCATTCTCAATCCGCGTCGTAGCCCCGACGTTGCTTATCAGGGCGCATTTCTCCAGGAAATGTTTCTCTTCAACAGCAGCGGTTTCAAGACCCTTGTATGTCTCAGCCAGTAACACCTGTAATGTCTTGAGCTGATTCTCGATCCTGCTGCCTGGTGTAAATGACAACATCTGGGCTCCCCTGGTGTGGATAACGTCCGATATTATGCAATATTGCGCAATAATGCGCAACTAATATTTAGTTTATATTGCGCTATATTGTGTAAATCGACCTATCACGAGGCAAAGGACGGATTTAAGCATGTCCCCGCATGTTATAAGCAGTCGCTGCGGCCGGCCCATTGTGTCATCCCCTGGAGATGGCGTTTCTGGCATACACCGGGTTTATGTAGCAGTTGCACTGCAACCGGTGCAGGATAAGTGACGCCCTATTGAGTATCAGCAGAAAAAACCGGAGGCAATAGCGGGAGTAGCCCGCGTACCAGTTCCCGGTCAGTGGGCAGCCCGTCAAAGACCAGGTCGAAGAATGATTCATCACTGAATATCAGGCTGGTCGATGCACACTCCAGCTCATCAATGCGAAAACGCCACAGCTTGTTGAACTTCGCTTTTCCGTAAATCAAGACCTTCCCGTCCTTATAGATGAGAGCGATATTGGACGTGCCTCCCAGCGTATCAAGCGTGATATCCAGCGCTTCCGAGAGTTCGCGGCCATCGGCAATGAGTTTCTCCGTCATGCGAAAACCGACTTCCGAATCGACCCTGCCGGCGAGCAGGCCGTCGAATTGATCCCTGAAATCATCCGCCTTTTCGAAGTCACCGTTATGGGCATAGGCAAAACCAAACAGGTCTGAATAAAACGGCTGCATGTCCTCGACGATGTTCGGCAGTCTCAACGGGCGGCGCAGGTGGAACACCCACCTGCGTGATTCCAGTTCCCGAAGTGAGTCCAGGCCGTCGGGATCCTCAGCCAGCTTGCCGACATGGCGCCGGACATCCAGGCGGCCGTCGTCAGTCAACCGTGCAACTCCCCAGCCCCACCCGGCAATCCCGTATTTCTCCTGGGTAAGCACCCATTGCTCCAGCCGTGTAAACGGAACCGGCTTTTCAGCGCCTGCAACCAGAATCTCGCACATATCAGTCTTCTTCGATAACAGTGATCGCCCTCTCCGGGCAGGACAGCGCGGCACGGCGCGCCTGGTTTTCCTTTCCGGAGGGTATCGGGTCCTGTTTCAGGAGCGCTAATCCCTCATCATCCGGTTCAAAGATTTCAGGCGCAACCGCAACACAACGGTTATGCCCCTGGCAACGATTTCCATCAATTTTTACGCGCATACCTGTCATCTTCTATCCCGCGGAGGATATGACTTTCAGCGGCCCGATATCATCCCAACGGGTTTCCACCTCTTCAGCCAGGGTAAATCCCGGCAGCATGTTCAGCACTTCATCGATAGCGATGCCTATCTCCGCACGCGCCAGGTTGGAGCCCAGGCAACGGTGTGGTCCGACGCCGAATGCGACATGACGGTTGGGGAAACGGTCGATATCAAACTTGTCCGGTTCATCGAATTCATGCGGGTCCCGGTTGGCGCAGCCGAACAACATCACAGCAGGTTCACCTTTATGTACGGGACAGCCTTGGAATTCGATATCATTCACTGCATGACGGCCAAGCGCAATAACGGGGGAGAAGTAACGCAACGCTTCCTCCACGGCCGGATCGATCAAGGAACGATCTTCAACCAGGCGTTTCTGCAGGGTTTGATCGAGGGCCAGTTGCAGCAGTAACGCCCTGATGGTGAAGTTGGTATTGTCCAGGCCGGCCACCAGCAGGAAGAAACAGAAATTGACCACCACTTCATCATCCAGGTATTTCCCGTCGATCCTGGCATTCAGAACCAGGGAGACCAGATCCTCACCCGGGTGAGCCCGCCGCTCCGGCAATAATTGCGTAAACATCCGGTAAATATTTTCAGTGGCCTCATTAGCGGCCTGGGGGTCAGAAATCCGACGGTAAACGGAATCTTCCACCCACTGCTGGAACTCGGCCTTGAATTCCAGACCAAGCATCTTGCAGATAACTACCGTAGGCAATAACTTGGCATAGCCGTAACTGAGGTCGTAGGGCTCCCCGGAACTCATCAGGTCCTGCAGCAAATCACGGGAAGATTGGCGAATCGCCGAAAACCACTCCCTGATTGCCTTCGGAGAAAACCGCCCGACCAGGATTTTACGGTACTCGGTATGTAACGGAGGATCGGATTCCATAGGCAACATAGGCCGGTCGGTCATCGGCGGAAACATCGTGCCCCGGGCCGGGCTGAAATTCGCGGTATCGTGCGCCATGGCCCGCACCGCCTCATAGGTAGGCACCAGCCATAAACCGCCGTAGTGAGATGTCTTGCCTACCCCCTCCTGTCGCAGGTGCTTATAGTAAGCAACGGGATCAGCGCGGAATTCCGCTGAATTGTGATCAAAATCCGCATGAACTTTCGTCATCTTTCTCTCCCCTTTCATTCACCGTAGCACGTAATCGCCGTCTCTCAGGACAGGGAGCCGCTCGCCACCGGTTTTTACCAGGTCCACCGAGACGGTTACGGGGCATTCCTTTGCATAGGGCAGGTCCCTGTGCAGCACCGTGTCCGGCGTCCTGAATGCCTCGGGCCCCACGGTACCGCCGAGAAATTCGCTGCGCCCGTAGCCCCAGTGAAACCCGGCCTTTTCATCTTCGATGAACAGGCCTGTGACGCGGGCCGCATAGTTATACCCGAAGGCGATTTCTCCCACGTTACGGCGCGCCGGGTCCATATCGAGTTCCTCCCGTAGCGCATCCGCATGGGCGCCCTCTCCCATCACGTCCGTGATCCGGTTTTCCTCAACGACAAAGCGCGCGATTTCATTATGACCACCGGCAACGGGAATGATCCCCCGGGTGCGGGATTTCTCTCCCGGCCGTTCTCCCTCGTAGGGGACAATCCATACTTCACCGGATGGCAGGTTGATGAATGCGTCGCCTTCCTTGTCGGGATGGAGGTAACCGTTGTCCACATACGCCTGCCGAAAACGCAGGTCGAACATACAGGTATCGCCCGTGGTGAACCTGACCTCCGCCGCCTGGGCGTCTTTCATGGCGTCCAGAATGACATTGCCGCGTTTCACCAGGAACCGTGTATCAGCCATCAGGCAGGTGTCTTCCATGCTGCGGTTCGCCAGCGGCATGGATGCTACGCGGAATTTTTCCGCGGAGCCCTTGGTATTAGCAAATGCCATCAACGGGCCGGTAATCGAGACTTCCGTCATGGAGATGACCACCGTAGCCTGATCGAGCACTTCGGTGAAGGGTTTTTTATCCCCGGCAACCGAGGCATACGCCGGAAACTCGGCGTTCGCGTCCGCCACTGCCGGGAAAGAAACCAGCGGCAACGCGTTGAAGCCGTGCCTTTCACCCATTATCGCGATTTGATCGCGCCAGTCGGCAGCCATGTTGCGCCGTTCCTGCCAGGCCGGATTATCCCCGGATGCAGTTTCGGGCCGGTCCGCCAGTATTGCAAACACGTCACCAGGCCGCGGGCCGAATACTTCGGCAACCAGGTTTTCGAGGTTGAATTTCTTAGTCATAATTTCCACACTTGCATACAACGGTTTATCATTGCAACTACCTGGTCTGCGGCTTCGAGATGGACGTAATGACCCGATGCAATGACCTGTCCGATGAACGCCCCGGGTTGATGTGCAAGCAATACTTCGGGTTCGCTGTTGCGCCCCGCCCAGAAACCGGCTACCGGAACAGAGATGCGGGACAAGGCGCTCCCGCCATCCCACGCCAGCATGCTGGCAAAGGATTGTATCAAGGTATCGGGATCAATTTTTTCCATGATCGCTGCGCGCCCGGCAACCGCTGTTTTATCGTCATACGGTCCCGATTGCGCGTCGATTAGAATTTTCTTCGCTTCCTCATAGCCGTCTCCCTGCAGCATCTCCAGCAAGCCTTCCCAACCGCTGCGGGTATCCGGATCGAGAACCACGGGAGCAGGATCCAGCAATATGACGGCCGCAACCTCGTCGGAATGCCGGGCGGCCGTCTCCAACGCGACCAGGGCGCCCATGCTGTGCCCGATCAAAACGGGCTTTTCCAGGCCTGCAGCCCGGACAACCCTGCGAACTTCCCCGGCGCTGTTCCCGATGCTGATGGATGATGCCGGCGCCGGGCTTTCTCCATGGCCAGGCAGGTCAATGAGAAGCGTCGAACCGTTCCGGATACGCCACCACTCGGCCAGGCCGGCCATAAACTGCCTTCGGCCCAATAAAGCATGGAGGAACACTGCAGGCCGTCCCTCTGCCTCAATGACATCATGGACCAGTAGTTCAGACCGTGTCGGCATAACGCATCAGTTCCCAGTCCGACACATCGTCCTCGGATGAATCTCCGACGGCTTCATTGTAGGCGTCCAGTTCCACGCGCCGGCTGTAGGCATAGAAGCGCACAAAATCCTCTCCCAGGTACGCGTTGGCAATTTCGCTCTGTTCAAATACGTCCAGCGCTTCCGCCATGGTGGCCGGCACGCTTTGCAGGGATTCGTTCATATACCCGTCTCCAAACACGGGATCAGGCGGTTCGAGTTCGTTTTCCAGGCCGTACGCCATACCCGCCAGGCACATGGCGATGCACAGGTAGGGATTTGCATCCGCGCCCCCGGTCCTGTGTTCAATGCGGCACGCGGATGGCGAATCGACGACTGTGCGCAGGGCAATCGACTTGTTGTCGTGACCCCAGCCCACCAGGTGCCCGGTGGAATAATGCGCGGCGAAGCGGCGGTATGAATTACGGGTCGGACAGCACATCAGGGTAAGATCCCGCAATGAGGCCAGTTCTCCGGCAACGGCCTGCTTGATGATCCTCGAGCGTTTGTCCGCCGCGGTTTCGTCGTAAAATACGGGTTTATCGTCCTGCCACAGTGAATGGTTGATGTGGATGCCGTTTCCGAAACCCTGCATGGTCGGTTTCGCCATGAAATTCGGGAACAAATCCTGCTGTGAGGCAATTTCCCGGATCGCGTGCTTGAACAGGAACGCGGTATCGGCTGCCGTTGTTGCGGGTTCCGGCGTCAGGTTGAATTCCTGCATGCCGGGCCCGAATTCCGCAGACCAGACTTCAATGGGAACGCCGAACTCCTGCAGGGCTTTGCGCACCGGCTGTACCAGCGGCGCATCTCGGCCGCTGCGGGTGAGGCTGTAACACTGTGCGGTAGGCGATAACGGCGTCATGTTGCGGTAGCCTTTGCGGTACGCCGATTCCTCTGTCTCGCGAAACAGCAGCCATTCCAGTTCCATCGAAAACATCGCCCTGAAGCCCAGCCCCGCCAGGCGGTCTTCGAGTCGCCTGACCAGGGCGCGCGGCATGAACTCCAGGGGCCACTTGTTTTCCGCGTGTTCATAGTCACAGATAACCAGGGCGTTGGCATCCTGCCAGGGAACCAGGCGCGCCGTTGCCGGATCCGGGATCAAGCGTAAATCGGTAAACCCTTCCTCCCATGATGGCCACCAGCCGCTGCTTCCCTCCGGTGGTGGATTGGGCATGCCTGCGCCATCCATCATGATCATGAAACTGGAGATATTCACCATGGTGGTCGGGTCGGCAAGAAAACGCTTTGCAGGGATATGCTTGCCGCGCGCAATGCCGTGGAGGTCCGCTGCAACAAACGAGACTGAATCGAGTTCATGCCGTTCGATGAGGTCCAGTATGGGTTGGTAATGATTTGTAGAGTTCACAGTGATTACCCTTCGGCAGTTTTTCGTGAGGCGGCAATACCGATACCTGTCAGTATATTGTCCCGTTCAACGAATATATATCATAGGATTAACCGGACTGATTTTAAGAGTCCGAATAATACAATTTTTATAACAATTTAAGAAAACGCCAATGAGGAACCCTGTTGAAAGTCAGGTTTGCTCCGGCGACCGGTTGAGCGAAAAAACACCCGGTGCTATGATTTTATCCCTGTCAGGTAGCGTGAACAGCAGTGATAAACATCACCGGCATCAACGTTTATAACTTCCCACCGTTCCGGCTTAACCTCGCTGAAGCAACGCTGCACCGGGGCGCGGATGAACTGCAGGTGCGGCCGAAGACCTTTTCAGTTTTGTCCGTACTGGTTCAAAACCATAAAAAACTGGTGACGAAAGACAACCTCATGCTGACGGTCTGGCCGGATGTTATTGTCGAAGACCAGGCTTTGAAAAACTGCATAAGAGAACTGCGGCAAATTCTTGGGGACAACCCGCGCGCGGCCGAGTTTATCCAGACCGTGCACGGCCGCGGTTACAGGTTTATTGCGCCCGTGTCGGGCGTTGATGTTGCCCGCGTGGATGACTTGCAAGGTGACGGGTCTGAACGGCAGCATATCCTTGTTGACAGGGATGAAGCGCTGGAACAACTCAATGAATTCCTGTCCCGGGCGATGACAGGAGAACGGCAACTGGTATTTATCAACGGTGAAGCCGGGATAGGGAAAAGTGCGCTTGCCGATACTTTCTTCAAACAGGTATTGCCCGATCGCGGGATGCTGTCAGGCCAGGGCCAGTGCATAGAGCGGCGCGGCACGGTAGACGCCTTCATGCCGTTCATAGATGCGCTCGTCGATGCCTGCAAAACTGCCGGATTCGATGCTTTTTCACTCATTGAGCAACATGCTCCCAACTGGTACCGGCGCTTGCCTGGTCATAAAACACGGGTCCGTTCAGGCATGCCGGGTTCCCGGCTTGCATACAACGACAATGACGGGATGCTGCTTGAAATGGCGGAAGCTCTGGAAACCATAACCAGGAATTATCCCGTCCTGATTCTGCTTGAAGACGTGCAATGGTGTGACAGCGCGACCCTGGAATTACTGGCTTTTCTGGCCCGGCGCCGCAACGCCGCCAGGTTCCTGGTGATTGCGACATATCGAATAGAAGACGTGATCGGTACAGATCATCCCCTGCCTGCAGTCAAGCAGGAGTTGTTGGTACACAAACGCTGCGCGGAGATCAACCTGCCTCCCCTGACAGTCAACGGAATTCACAGGTTTCTCCTGCGACGCTTCACCCCGGTGGACGCCGCTTCTCTCGATTTGCGCCGCCTGGCCGTAAAAATTCATGGCCGGACAGACGGTAATCCACTGTTCATGACGGAATTTCTCCAGCATTTGATTAACAAGAACTATCTTGTAATCGAACAGGAAAACTGGCGCTTGAAATATGACCTGGATGTTGCGGTGAATGAAATTCCCGCAGACCTTAAAATCTTCATCGACGTGCTGGTAAATCGACTGGACCCCCTGCCTCGTCATATCCTGGAGATTGCCAGCCTGGTCGGCCCGAAATTCTCTGCGCGCCTGATTACCGGACTGGTAAATTCAGGTATCCTCGAGATTGAGGAGATCTGCTCCCAACTGGCAGAGCGCGAATTCATGCTGGCATTCGACAACGAGAAAATTCTGGACGACGGCAGTTCGGTACAGCGCTTCCGCTTCATACATAACGTGCACCAGGAGACACTCGCAAATCGAATGCCGCCTGCAGAACGTATTCGTACCTTGAGGGCCATAGGAGAGCGCATAGAAAACCTGTATGCCGATGATACTTCGGAAGTCAATGCCGAGCTTGCCAGCCTCTTCGAACGGGGGAAAATGTATGACAAGGCCATACAGTATTTTCTCCTGAATGCCCGCCAGCTCAGTGACAGGGGGGCGGAGCGCGAAGCCCGGTCCCAGTTCGCCAGGGGCAGTGAATTGCTTAACCTGGTACGGGAACGGAATGTTCAGCAGGGGTTGGTCGAAAAGTTTCGGACAACCCGGGAAAAACTGTATGGAAACAAGCCTGCCCGGACCTGATGGAAACCGTTACCGCAGGGCGACCGTTACAGACAGCCGGCGCGCCGGTTTAACCTGCTTTTCAGCTTTTTGCGGCGCTGACCAGGTCATCGAATAATTCCTGGTTGTCCGTTGCCGGGAGTTTTTCCGGGTGCCATTGCACCCCGATGATATATTTTTCCGGGTCTTCAGTCTCAATCCCCTCAACAGTGCCGTCGGAAGCACGGGCAACCACCTTGAATCCTTGCGCAAGCCGGGCCACGCCCTGGTGGTGAGTGGTATTCACCTCCCGGGTTTCACTGCCCAGGATCGAAGCCAGCCGCGATCCCGGCACGATTTCAACCGGATGGCGCAATGCCAGGATATCATCGAGCAGCGTCGGACGAGGGCCGTGGTCGGCCCTTCCTTCCAGCGTGATTCTCTGGTTGAGCGTGCCGCCGAATGCCACGTTGATCAGTTGCATGCCCCGGCAGGTGCCTAATACCGGGATCCCGCGTTCAACAGCGGCATTCAACAGCGCTATTTCCCTCTGGTCTGCGCCCGGATCAACATTCCGGCATGAGCCTTTGTCACTCTCTCCATAACAGGAGGGATCGATATCATCGCCCCCGGTGAGCAACAAGGCGTCGATTTTGGCAACCACACACTCTTCTGTGCCCGGCCTGACATGGGGCAGCATCATCGGAATGCCTTCGGCAGCGTGGATTCGATCCACATAAGCCTCATCGATCTGAAATATATTCATACGGCTGCCCCATACCTCGACATCCTGGCGCCAGGCCGCGATGCCGATTACCGGCAGGGCGTTCTTCGATTGCGACTCCATTGTTATATCAAGTCGATTGCCTGCTGCGCAGCGCGCTGTCCTTCCGCCATGGCGCCGACAAAAGCTTGCAGGCCGCGCAGTTCGGCATGCGCGAAAAAGATGCGCCCGTAACCCTCGCGCAACGTGTCCGTAGCCGAACGGCTGTTATCCGCAGGATAGAAAAAACCGGGTTTGGGAACCGAATAGGCATGGCCCCAGCGGTTAACGGTGATGGCCGCTATATCGCGTTGCGGCTCAAAGCCTCCCTTATCAAATAAAAGGTGCATCTGTTCGATAACACGGCGCTCGATATCCATGTACGGTGTTGCCAGTAATTGTTGCCGCAACACAAGGCCCTGTTGCCTGACGGGCAAGGCGCTGTCAATCATTGGCGCATAAAATGTCAATACAATGGGCTGATCCGGGTGAAACGGCGCCTTGTAGTCGCCTACAACAAGCGGTTGCCGGATATTGCAATAGAAACCGAATTTTCCGCCAAAATACAGAACCGACGTCAAGCCCATACGCTCCATAAAACGCCAGTTGGTTAACGCGACATTCACTGCGACCACCGGCGAATGATCGAATTTATCCAGTGCTTTTGCCACCGTGGGCGGCGCATCACCCAGGATATGCCGGCTGACCCAGGCGCCGGCGCAGACTATGGCCGTTTTCGAGACGACCTGGTGTAATTCGCCGTTTCTCTCATACACGACCCGGACCCTGCCGCCGTTACTGCCCTTCAGGTGCCGCACGTCCACTACGGTGGCGGCCAGGCGCATGTGCATATTATTTTTTCGATTTTCCAGTTCATCGAAACGTATCTTACCTCCCATCATGGAGGCGGGCGTGTTCTCGCCTTCAAACAGGCCGGGCCAGACATAATTCATCAGGTACCGGTAAACATAGGTATTTCCGCCGGGGAAACAGCCCACATTGAAATCACGCATGAATGTGGTCAGGTGTCTGGCCGATACCGGCGCCCTGTATTCACCTAAGTCCGGGGTCTCCGCCGCCCCGGGCATCATCAGCAATTTCGTCGCCACATAGGCCGAGCAGGTGGCTGACCCGAAACCGAGAGCGCTGGCAAGCAAGGGGTCGCAAAAACGGGCAACGGCAGGTGACAGCCCATGGACATCCACCAGCAATTCCTCGTAAGACATCCGGTCCAGCCACCGGTCCATGTCTGCCCTGTCATGGTCAAGGGAGAGACTCCAGTTATAACGGAGAAAATCGTTCCGGGTCTTTTCGTCAAAACCGAGTCCCCGCATCCCGTTCATAAAGGGGTTCCTGACGGGATCGGGCCGGGGATTATCAGCCGTCGGGGCCGGGTAATAACCAATACTGTCGGAAACGGTCGCCCACAAGGTGAAGGCGTAATTCGTAACATCAAACTCCAGCGGTTTATCAGTCCCTTCCAGCTCAACCCAGTCATAGGAAAGCGGCATTCCGATATCGTTAAACTCATCGAACATGAGGTCGTCACCGATTGCCATCTGCCCCGAATAACGGGGCAGGATGACCAGGTTCGAACCCTGCGGTCCGAAAATCCGGTGCCCGTTGACGTGATATTCGTTGTGTTTTGCCTCCCCGCCGAAAATCCGGTGGTTTTCAAGGATCAGCATCCTTGTGCCGGGCGCATCTTTCTTTATCCGGTATGCCGCCCCCATGCTGGTCGCGCCGCCGCCGATAATGACGACGTCATAATCATCATCGGACGCATGAGCATTATTGAACGCGGACTCAGCAAACTGGTTTTCAAATATGGCGTGGGCGCGGGTGACGACATCCCAGGTGTTACCGTTGTTTCCCCGGTAATCTCCGACACCGCTGGGACCGTCGTACGTTAGATTCACCGGGGCGGCAGCAGTATATTGATCTGCCCCGGCCTGTAATAATTGTGCCGGCGTCAATCCACCCAGTAACGCTGTTCCGGCGCCAAGCAGACTGCCCCCAAGAAAATCACGACGGGTAATCTGCAGATGGGGGATATGACTCTTATGAATGACTGATTGCCGTTTTCTGTTCACGGAGTTTTCCTCAATGGGCGAATAGTCCGTATCATCAGCAAAATATCACTGGCGGAAAATACACGGTAATTATTTTGTACCATTTTTGTACTTTTAGGACTTTTCATGTGTTTTATTTTTTCTATATCGTTAGGATGCAAGCAACAGTCTCAGGGGCGGACACGGTGTGATCACTTGTACCATACGCTGGAACTTCCATGCGGGGATGATGATATGAAGAATTTAACCTTGACCAGAAAATTAGGTGCATTGATTTCTGTTTTCGGCATTTCTGCTCTGCCTGTGAATGCACAAATACTAGAAGAAATTGTTGTAACTGCTGAAAAGCGTGAAGAAAAAATATCTGATGTCAGTATTTCAATTACCGCATTTACAGGAGAACAGCTAAAACGTCTTGGCTACAAAAGTACCCGGGACCTGAACCGACAGGTACCAGGCCTGACAATTACCGATTTTGGTACCGTACCCCAGACTGTACTGGTGACAATTCGCGGACTGACACAGGACGATTTTCTCAATCACCAGGAGTCGCCGAATTCGGTCTTTTACGATAACGCATACAACAGTTTCCTTGGAGGTATCGGGAACCAGTTATTTGATATTGACCGCGTGGAAGTTTTACGCGGGCCGCAAGGAACCCTGTTCGGAAGAAATGCAACGGGGGGGCTCGTGCACATTCTTACCGCAAAGCCTACGGATGAGTTCGAAGGCTATGGTGAAATAACCGCGGGCTCTTATGAGATGGTCCGGTTTGAAGGAGCAGTCAGCGGCCCGCTGTCCGATGAACTTTCCGGGCGGCTTTCAATTGCAACGGAGCATAATGGCGGATTTGTGGAAAACCGGGCCGAAACATTGAGTGACGGTACGGTAGCCAGCGACGGCAAGGATGGCGGCAATATGGAGAATTACAGCCTGCGGTCCAGACTCTTATGGTCTCCCGGAGACGATACCGAGGTATTGATAACAGGAAGATACTCCACGGACGATGACGTCAGGGCCGCAGGATATGACATCGATGCCGCCCTCAATCTTGGCGCATTCGATCCATCCATTGGCGGGCCTAATGTAAATCTTCCGAGTGTCGGTTCGTATCCGCGTAGCCAATCCGATTTCAATTCGTACTGTTTGAATGTGTTCGCAGTTTCCGCAGCCGGCAGTGAGGATAATTGTACCGGCAATGATGATGACGATGATTTTGCCGGTTCTTTCAGTGACAGTTTTTTCGATCGGGAGAGTTACGGAATTACACTTGATATCAATCACTCGGCGGGAGATATACAGATAACATCCATTACTGATTTCAAGACTATTGAGCAGGATTACCGGGAGGACAGTGACGGGGTCTCCCGTACCGGGCCGGCGCTGGAAGCTGCCAGGCAAGGTGCAATTGACGGCACTCTGTTCGGTGTTCCCACTCTACCCCCGGGGGCGCCGATAGAAACTGTCATAGTGGCGGATTTTATCGGATCTGCAGATACGGATCAGTTCTCACAGGAGTTGCGTATTTCAGGTGAGAACGCTTCCCTGCAATGGCAAACAGGCGCTTATCTGTTGTACATCGACGGCGATTACACAAGCGGTTATGCTTCACTGGAAACATTCGGCGCAGCCAATGAAAATTTCTATAGCCTGGAAACGCTGAGTTACGCATTCTTTGCCGAGGCACAGTATTTTCTTACACCGGAAGTAACTTTTATCGGAGGCGTTCGCTGGACCAGGGACGAAAAGGAGTTCTCATTTATCGGCACGTGCACGAATAATACGACCGGCACCTACACATTTGATTTCTTTGGATTGGCAGATCCCTGCGTGGATTTCGGTTTTGTCGTACCTGGAGCAGGATTCATTCAGGACAT
Organism: Gammaproteobacteria bacterium; assembly: GCA_028819495.1. Lineage (GTDB taxonomy): Bacteria > Pseudomonadota > Gammaproteobacteria > Eutrophobiales > Eutrophobiaceae > JAAXHV01. Next base: position 26,205 of record JAPPLI010000118.1, read on the forward strand.
CGGTTTCACAGAGGAAACTGCAGGCGACCTGACTGAGCTGAATGACGATGCATTTTCATTTAAAGCGCAAATTGAATGGCAACCGAATGACGACCTGTTGTTGTACGGGGGTGTGACCCGCGCAAATAAAGCTGGAAATTTCAACGCTGGTATCGCAAACAATATCGTTCCGGCCGTTGTCCCGTTTCAACAGGAGATTCTTACTTCCTATGAGGCTGGCGTAAAAACAACCATGCTGAATGGGACCGTAAGGTTAAGCGCTGCAGGATTTTACTACGATTATGAAGATTACCAGGCGGCAACCTTCACGCCCGATTTTGTTAACCTTATTTCAAATGTTGAAGCGGATGTAGTGGGTGGAGAGGTGGAGATTTACGCCCAACCATTCGAAAATACGACCTTCGTATTCGGCGCCTCTTACCTCGATGCAGAAGCGGACGGTGTGCCGATTCCATTCGGTTCGGGTGAACTGGTTCCTCTGAAGCAGGATATGCCGCAAGCGCCGAAATGGACCGCAAACGGCCTGCTGCGCCAGGATTGGCCGACGGCTTTCGGCACCCTGTTCACACAGATAGACTTCAACTACGTAGATGAAAGAGCCACAAGTACTGCAAACTCACCAATTGCAACCCTTGAAAGTTATGTGTTAGCCAACCTGCGCGTAGGTATGAGCACGGCTGATGAAAAATGGACGGCTACATTTTTTATCAACAACATGACTGATACCACCGTGGTACAGAAGGCGTATGATCTTTCATTGTTTGGAGGATATCGACAACTGGTTAATGGTGCGCCTCGCTGGTATGGAGGAACGATTAGATATCAGTTCTAACGGGTTGGGGTGACCAAATCCGTACCGCGCCATCAGACATTCAACTCCCCGGTGCGTTTCACCTGCTCCATGACGACGTAGGTATGGGTCTGTAATACGCCGGGGATAACCGCGATCTTCTCCCCCAGGATTTTCCGGTATGCATCCATGTCGGAGCTGCGCACCTTGGCCAGGTAATCGAAGCCGCCGACCACCATGTGGCATTCTTCTATTTCAGGCACAAGCTGTACGGCCTGTTTGAACTTCTCGAACACGTCCGGCGTAGTCCGGTCCAGGGTTATCTCAACAAAGGCCAACAGCGACAGGCCGAGGAGTTCCGGGTTGAGTTCCGCCTTGTAGCCGGTGATGTACCTTTTCTTTTCCAGGCGTCGTACCCGCGCCAGGCAGGGAGCGGGACTGAGGTTGACCCGCCTGGACAGGTCAATGTTTGAAATCCTGCCGTTTCCCTGTAACTCGCGCAGGATTTTCAAGTCAATGCGGTCAAGTTGTGATTTCATACTTGTAACAAAATATTATCTTGTTAAATACAGTAATTAAAGGATTATATTTTATTATTTTCGATAAATAAAAACTTAATTCAAAGATTAACTGCTAACATTTGAAATAAATCCTATATCAGGATATATGGGGTCAGAGTAATGTCTTTCAGAATTTCTTACTCTGACCCCTTAATTCCTGCCTGCGCAAATGACAGACGACACATTTACCGTCATCAACAGGGATTACCTTGCCGATGAGGCAGACATCGTGGAGCGTCTGCTGCCGCTGGCGCGTCCGCAACCGGCGCTGAAAGAGAAGATTGAGGATACGGCCAGGTCCCTGGCAGAAAACGTGCGCGCGCGGCAACATAATTCATCCGGGCTGCACGCATTCCTCAACCACTATGACCTCTCCTCGCACGAGGGCGTGGTGCTGATGTGCCTGGCCGAGGCGCTGTTGCGCATACCGGATGCCGGGACGATGGATGTCTTGATCGCCGATAAATTGAATTCAGCGGACTGGGAACGGCACCTGGGCAAGGACAGCTCGCTGTTTGTCAACGCATCCACCTGGGGCCTGATGCTGACCGGCAAACTGCTGTACCACGGGCAGGAGGATACGCCTGTGTTACCGGACCTGATGCGCAAGTTACTGAGCCGGCTGGAACAGCCGGTATTGCGCGCGGCGCTGAAGGCGGCCATGAAAATCATGGCGGACGAATTCGTGCTGGGACGCAACATCAATGAGGCGATTCGGCGCAGCCGGACGACCGCACTGCGCCGTTACCGGTTTTCCTACGACATGCTGGGTGAAGCGGCCCTGACCAGCAACACTGCGGACTGTTATGAACAGGCGTACGCGCATGCCATAGAGACGCTTGGCAGAGTTGCGGGTTCTGGCACGCGCAGTCCGGAAAAGCCGGGCATTTCAGTCAAATTATCTTCCCTTTGTCCCCGTTTTGAACCGAACCAGTCAGATCGCGCAATCCGTGAACTGACCGCACGCATGCTGCGCCTGTGCGCTGCCGCCCGCGCCGCGGGCATTGCATTGACGATTGACGCAGAGGAAACAGAGCGGCTGGAGATGAGTATCCGGGTATTTGAGCGCCTGTTCCGCCATAACGGGCTGCGCGCCTGGACGGGACTGGGCGTTGCAGTTCAGGCGTACCAGAAACGCGCCATGCCCCTGCTGGGAAGTCTGAACCGGTTGGCCGACGAACAGGACCGCATTGTCCCGGTACGCCTGGTCAAGGGCGCCTACTGGGACATGGAGATCAAACGCGCCCAGGAGCAGGGGCTGACAGACTTTCCGGTATTCACCCTGAAACGCAATACCGATTTATCCTACCTGGCCTGCGCCCGTTACCTGCTGGCCCATTGCCCTCGCATATATCCGCAGTTCGCCACCCATAACGCCCACACCGTCAGCTATATCCACCATCATGCCGGGGAGCGGGAGTTCGAGTTCCAGCGCTTGTACGGCATGGGTGAGGAACTGTATGCCGGCGTTACCGACCCGCAAGGACTCAACATTCCCTGCCGCGTGTATGCGCCGGTGGGCGCCCACGAGGACCTGTTGCCGTACCTGGTGCGCCGGCTGCTGGAAAACGGCGCCAACGTGTCGTTTATCAACCGTATCGCCGATCGGCAAATTTCCATCTCCGAACTGGTCGCGGACCCGGTGGATGCGGTTGAACGGAACAACGGCACTGTCCGGCACCCCCGTATACCGGCGCCACCGGACCTGTTCCGTCCGGAACGGAAAAACTCACGCGGGTTGAATTTTGCCGACCATGCTGAACTGACCCCGCTGTTTGAAAGTGTCACCCGCGCCCGACGGCATGAGTGGACGGCTTTCCCCATGGTCAATGGAAAAACCCTGGGCGGCAAGTCCAGAACAATATTCAACCCTGCGGATATCCGGGAACAGGTCGGGCGGGTATGGGATGCCACCCCCGGTATTGCGGCACAAGCCCTGACTGTTACGGCAGAAGCGTCTGCCTCCTGGCGCCGCACCACCGGGGAGCACCGGGCCGAAATACTTGAAAAGGCCGCGGATATCGTCGAGGCTCACCTGGCGGAACTGGCGGCATTGTGCGTACTTGAAGCCGGCAAGTGCCTGCGTGACGCACACGATGATGTACGCGAAGCGATAGACTTCCTGCGCTATTATGCCGGTTGCTGCCGCAGGCTGATGGTCGCGGACCTTGAATTGCCCGGCCCTGCGGGTGAAACCAACAACTTGCAGCTTTGCGGCCGCGGCGTGTTTGTCTGCATCAGTCCGTGGAACTTTCCCGTTGCCATTTATACCGGCCAGATAGCAGCGGCACTGGCGGCAGGTAATACGGTCATAGCCAAACCCGCGGAGCAGGCAACTCTCGTTGCTTACCGGCTCACCGGGTTTCTGTACGAGGCGGGCATCCCCAAAGAGGTGCTGGCATTCCTGCCCGGCACAGGCCCTGAACTGGGCAACGCCCTGCTTTACGATCCCAGGGTCGCAGGCGTGGCATTTACCGGTTCCACGGAAACCGCACGGCATATCAATCTTAACCTTGCTGCACGGAACGGCCCCCTGGCGAACCTGATAGCAGAGACCGGGGGTATCAACGCCATGCTTGTCGACAGTTCGGCCCTGCCGGAACAGGTAGTCAGGGATGCAGCGCAATCCGCTTTCAACAGTGCCGGCCAACGCTGTTCGGCCCTGCGCGTACTATGCCTGCAAGATGAGATTGCAGAGCGGGTGCTGAAACTCCTGGTAAATCACATGGATGAATGGGTCGTGGGAGACCCGGCGCGCCTGGATACGGACATGGGACCTGTCATCGACCTGGCGGCGCAGACCAGGCTCGAAGACTACATAAGCAGCGCACAGAAAGGCGGCAGGCTGATATACCGCGGATCAGGACCTAGCGCTGCACGGGGCTGGTTTGTGCCCCCTGCGATCATCGAAATTCAACGCTTGTCGGAATTGAAGGAAGAGATCTTCGGACCCGTATTACATGTCCTGCGTTATGATGCCGCAAAACTGGATGCGCTCCTGGACCGGATAAACGGCCTGGGTTATGGGCTCACACTGGGCATACAGAGTCGTATTGAACAGCGGGCAGAATTCATTCGGGAGCGAATACGCGTCGGCAACGTGTATGTAAACCGTAACATGGTCGGCGCAGTGGTGGGTGTGCAGCCCTTTGGCGGCTGCGGTTTGTCGGGGACGGGGCCAAAGGCCGGCGGCCCCCACTACCTGCTGCGTTTTACCTCGGAGCAGACCCATACCGTAAACACTGCCGCTATCGGGGGCAATGCCGGTTTATTGACGATGTAAATTCAATAAACTGCCGCTCAGGGAAATATCCCTTTCGGGATGATGCCGTGCACGCCCCAGTTGCCGTCAACCACCTGGGTCACGCCGAAGTCGGCCGCCACCGACATCAGGGTGATGGTTTCGTCTTCGCTCAACCCCTTGGCATTCATCAGGAATTGGCGCATCTTGCGGAACGCGTCGCGCATGGCGTTATCGACTGAAGATTTGTTGTTAATCTCGTTCTGTGCGTCTGCGCCAAGCTCAGCCAGGTAGTTGGCATAGCTGAAGCCGTGTACGACGTACTCCGAGTCCGTCTCCAGCAGGGGGAAGTCCAGCCCCTGCAACATGGTGCCGGCCAGCGCGTTCTTTTTGTGCAGGAATACCTGTAATACGCCGGTCAGCGAGGTTTCTATCGCGGTGCCGGCCAGTTCGGAGTCGCCCTGGGCGGCGTGCGGGTCACCGGCGCTCAAAAGACCCCCCTGCACCGCCACCGGGTAATACATGGTGCCGCCCTTGCCGATACGCCAGTTATCGATGTTGCCGCCGAAATAGCTCGGTGGTATGGAGCTGACGTAATCGGCCTCCACGGGCGCCAGGCCCATGGTGCCGAAGTGCGGGCGGATGGGCACGCGCACGCCGGACAAAACCGCGGTGTTTTTATTGATCGTGTCATGGTCAACCGGCACACCGGGGTAATCGATGGTGGCGTGCTCCACGCCGTACGGGTCGGTCTGCGGCATCCAGCGGTAGTTATATAATGCCCTGGCCCAGGTACGCTCCCCAGTCACGTCAATCTCGTAGATCGTTATTACTTCGCGGGGCCTGGGTTCGTCTATCAGGTCCTGGTAATGATAGCCCCACCAGGCCGCGGCGTTGCTGCCGAAGGCCTTGCCCAGGTGATCGGGATTGGCGCTGGGCCGCGGCCTGAGGTCGAGAATGCGTACTTCAACGATATCGCCCGGTTCAGCTTCCTCAATATATACCGGCCCGGTCAGGATATGCACGCCAAGCCCCTCTCCGGCGCCCCGGCCGAACAGCGTCGCATCCACAGGTCCGGCGCCGCGCCGGTCGACGCCCTTGCCGTCCCTGTTCCAGCGGAACACGCTTTCGGCGCCCGGGTCGCCGTTCACCATCAACGAGGCATCATCGTTGGCATGGTGGCTCAGTGTTTCGATGGTAATAAAATCACCTGAGATGACAGACAGCCTGGGCTCAACGTCCTTGCTGAAATAACCCCAGTGCACAGTCTCACTGTTTGCCGGCAGCGTATGATGCTGTGCTTGATGTTTCACATTCATCACTCTGAAAATAGAGGATATTTTATGATTTCAATAAAACAGGGACAGGGACAAAACGGCAACACCATAAACGTTAATCAAGATAGCAGCCGCCCACGCGCTACGAGAGAAATACTGGTCTTCATTGTAGCCCACAAGGTGCGAGTAAATTCCCAAGCGCAGGATCAGCAGCAGGAATACAACCATCAGGAACGTCCAGGCGCCTGTGCCAAGCGCCGCCTCGCTCACATAAATCAGGTAAAGAAGCGCCATCATCACAATGGCCGGAAGAGGCTTATTGGAAGTGAGCGATCGTCCCATCACGTCGTTCATGACAAAGCTCAGAATGTTATAGCTTATGGCCAGGATGAAATAGCAGCCGACCAAGTTATTCAATAAATCTATATTCATTGCCACACCTCCTGTTTCAGTCATTCAAATCAAAAATATAATCATTGAAGCGTTTACGCAGCTCCGTTTTTCGTATCTTCCCCGTTGCCGTGTGCGGGATATCGTCAACATAAACTACATCATCGGGCAACCACCACTTCGCCACCTTGTCCTTGAGCCAGCCCAGGATTTCTTCCTTGTCCGCTTCCCTGCCCTCTTTCCTGACGACGATCAGCAACGGCCTCTCCCCCCACTTCGGGTGAGGCACCCCGATCACGGCCGCCTCGGCAACGTCGGGATGGCCAACTGCCGTGTTTTCCAGGTCGATGGAGCTGATCCACTCGCCCCCCGACTTAATGACGTCCTTGGACCTGTCGGTGATCTGCAGGTAACCTTCGGCATCTATGGAACCCACGTCACCGGTACTCAACCAGCCATCCTCATCGTGCACGTCACTCGGGACTCCGGTGTCGTAATAGTCGCTGCAGATGAACGGGCCGCGTACTTTCAGCAGCCCTGTCGATTGTCCGTCCCAGGGCAGTTCATTATTTTCATCATCGACTATCTTCATCTCAACGCCGTACAGCGCCCTCCCCTGCTTCTCCCTGATGGCGAATTGCTCCTCCCCGGAAAGTTTCTGCATTTGCGGTTTCAGGGTATTGAAGGTGCCCAGGGGGCTCATCTCCGTCATCCCCCAGGCATGATGAACATAAACGCCATGGCGCTCCTCGAATTCCTCCATTATGGACCGGGGACAGGCCGACCCGCCGATCACGACCCGTTTCAAGGTCTCGACCTGCCTGCCCGTCTCGTCCAGGTACTTGAGCAGGTTCAACCACACGGTGGGCACCCCGGCGGAGTAACTCACCCGCTCCTCTTCAATCAATGCCTGGAGGGTTGCGCCGTCCCCCATTTTGGGGCCGGGAAAGACCAGCTTGGTGCCGGCTATCGGCGCCCCGTAGGCAAGGCCCCAGGCGTTGACGTGGAACATGGGCACAACCGGCATGACCACGTCGCTGACAGACAGGTCAAAACAATCCGGCGAGATGCCGATAAGGGTGTGCAATACCATGGAACGGTGATGGTACAGCACTCCCTTGGGATTGCCGGTCGTTCCGGAGGTATAGCACAGGCAGCAGGCCGTTTTCTCGTCCAGTTCAGGCCAGTCAATCCGGTCCGGTCGGGAGCCGATGAAGGATTCATAGGACTGCGCGTTGTTCAGTTCCGTCTCAGGCATATTGCCGTCATCCGTCAAAACGATATAAGCCTCGACGCAGGGCAGATCATCCTTGATTTTCTCCAGTGCCGGAACAATCAGGGGATCGACAAAAACCAGCCTGTCTTGCGCATGGTTCACGATATAGGTGATCTGGTCCGGGAACAGGCGCGGGTTTACCGTGTGGGTCACGGCCCCGATACCTGCGATGGCGTAATATAACTCAAAATGGCGGTAATCGTTCCAGGCAAAGGTCGCGATGCGATCACCTTGCTGTACGCCGTAATCGATCAAGGCATGCGCCAGCCGGCGCGTCCTGCGGAACGCATCCGCATAGGTATACCTGTGTCTCGGACTATCACAGGTAACGGATACGATTTCGGCATCGGGATGGTTCAAGTCGGCATATTCCATTATCGAGGTAATGGTCAACTGCCTGTCCATCATCAGGCCCTGCATTGTCTGCCCCCTGTTTGGGAATTCAGGGGATACAATACTTGATATCTGGGGCCAGAGTAAAAATTCTTCGAATTTCTTACTCTGACCCCTGAGAACCGGCGGGATTTCTGAGACTCTCGGGGTCAGAGTAAGAATTTCGTCAGAAATTTTACTCTGACCCCTGCAATTTCAGAATTCAGAATCGGGAAAAGAACTCCGCATCCGGTTCTCTCAGGCTGCCCTCGATGGTCTCCATATTTTTCATCAGGTACTCCACTGAGTCTTCCCGCACTGTACGGTATATGTTTTTCGTAAGGTTATACGCTGCCGAGCCGGACCAGTTCGGCGGCAGGAGTTCCTCCGGCAGGTCCGAATCCTGTAAATGTATGCGGCGGTATTCGTGTACCAGCAGGGTTCGCACCTGGAACGATTGAGCGTGCTCCGTTTTCTTCGCTCTTCTCAAGGCGCGGTAAACAGGGTGAAAACGCCGGACAAAATGGTTATACCTTTTTTCTATTTCATCCAGGTTCCAGCAATCATGGGATAACCGGCGCAATACCTCGCGGGAGGCCAGGTCTTCCGTGCCGGCGATATACACCAGTGTCTTCCCGGTCAATCCCAGTTCCATCAGGGTCTCATCCAGTGATTGCCGGTCGGCGGAAGGATATGCCAGCAATCCCGGCATCAGCGCGCCGTAGCCCAGCCAGGACAACTCCCGGCGCAGCAGGTCTTTCTCCTCATGGTTGCAGAGGGAAGGCAATACCAGGATCCATTTCCCGTCCCAGGGCTGACGGCCGGCATAGTAAATGCGGCGTGCGGCCTTTTCATAGTGTTTCCGCCCCGCTTCGGTAAAGCTGTAATAACTGCGCCTGCCAACCTGGGTCGCAGTCAGCCAGTCCTCTTTTACCAGCCTGAATACCGCGGTGCGGATCTGCCTGTGATTCAGGCCGAACGGTTCCAGGATCCTGATCAGGCTACCCAGCCAGATGGCGCCGCCATGGGGTGAGACCGCGTCCCCGAACACGGTGACGACCAGCGATCCGGTGCGTATGGGCTTACGGGCGGAAAACTCCTCCAACAGGTTGCTGACCTGCTTCACGTCACTGGTCGAAGTCGACGACGACGCTGTCGGTTATCGGGTGGGACTGGCAGGTGAGTATATAACCCGCCGCCACTTCATCTGCTTCCAGGGCATGGTTGATATCCATGTCCACTTCTCCTTCCAGCAGTTTTGCCTTGCAGGTGGCGCAAACGCCGCCTTTGCAGGCGAACGGCAGGTCCACCCCGTTATCCAGGGCGCCGTCAAGGATATTCTGGCCGTCCGCGGTCAGTTCAAACCGGGTCTGGCGGCCGTCGGCATTGACCGTGACCTGAGACACCATCCCGGCCAGTTTCAGGGCCCGTTCGTGGTGCCTGGCCACTCTTGCCGCGGCCGCCTCGGCTGAAGCCGCGAATAATTCATAATGTATTTTGCTCTCGTCGATGCCCTCGGCGCGCAGACCCCGGGATACTTCCGAGATCATCGCTTCCGGTCCGCACAGGAAGAATTCATCGACAGCGTGCAGGTCAAGCAGGTGTTGAATTAATTCAGCGCCCTTCCTGTTGTTGATGCGGCCGTTCAGGATTTCGATGTCCTGGCGTTCCCGGCTGAGGATGTTGATCCACTGAAAGCGAGACATGTATTGATTTTTGATCGCTTCCAGTTCTTCCTTGAACATCATGGTCGCCACCCGCTGGTTGCCGTATAACAGGGTAACATCGCTGTGCGGTTCCCGTCTCAATATGGTCTTGATGAGCGAGATGATCGGCGTGATGCCGCTGCCGGCGGCAATGCACAGGTAGTTGCGTTCGGCGTCCTCATCCAGCGGTGTGAAGAACGTCCCCCGGGGCGGCATCACATCAACCCGGTCGCCTTTACTCAGGTTTTCGTTGGCATAGCTTGAAAATACGCCCCCCGCTACTTTCTTGACCGCGACCCGCAGGGTCCCGTCGTCGACACCGGAACAGATGGAATAGGAACGTCTTACCTCGGTTCCATCGATATGCGCCTTCAGGGTCAGGTACTGGCCCTGGGTGAACCGGTAGGCTTCCTCCAGGGCAGCAGGCACGTCGAACGTCAGGCACACGGCGTCGTCCGTTTCCTTCCTGATGTCACTGATGGTGAGGGGGTGGAAATCCGGCATTTATATGCACTTGAAATAGTCGAAAGGCTCCAGGCAGGCGTTACACCTGTACAGGGCCTTGCACGGCGTTGATCCGAAGCGGCTGATTTCCACGGTATCAGCGGATTGGCAGCGCGGGCAGGCCAGCCCTGTGACAGGCACGCGCAAATCCTGTTTGGCGCTGGAACCCGCGGGCGGAACAATGCCGTATTCCAGCAGTTTTTCCCTGCCGGCCGCGCTCAGCCAGTCCGTCGTCCAGGGCGGCGCAAGCTGTGTTTTCACTTCAACGTCCGCATAGCCGTTCCGGTTCAATTCGGCCCTGATATCCTGCTCAATGGTCTGCATGGCGGGACAACCGCTGTAGGTGGGTGTGATGATTACCTGGATCCCGCCGTCATTCCAGAGCACGTCGCGCAGTATGCCGAGGTCGGCGATGGTCAA
>JAPPLI010000118.1:36840-53024 GCA_028819495.1 Gammaproteobacteria bacterium
TCCCGCCGTCATTCCAGAGCACGTCGCGCAGTATGCCGAGGTCGGCGATGGTCAATACCGGGATTTCCGGGTCTGTAACCTGTTCCAGTATGCGCCTGACTTCTTTTATACGGGAAAGAGGGGACAGATTTGAAATCTGTCCCCGGCCGGCGTCGTCGGTAATCTGTCCCCGGCAGGTGTCGATGGAAAATAAACCTGCCTCCTTTTTTGATGTCATCACCATTGCAGGCCGGGATAAGTACGTTGCAGGGACTGCATCTCGGCCAGCAGGAACCCCATGTGTTCCGAATGCAGGCCCTGGCGCCCGCCGCCGCGGGTGAAGCTGACCTTCGGACGTTCCAGCAGGGCTTCGCTGAAGACCCGGTCCACCTCCGTATTCCATGACGTTTCAATACTGTCCAGGTCCACGCCGATTCCCTGTTGTTGCATGGCGCGGTCGATCCCGTCAGCGGCGAACAATTCGGGGGTGAACGGCATCAATTCGGTTACGGCCCGGGTTATTTTCTCATGGCTCTCCCCGGTGCCGTCACCGAGACGGACCATCCATTCGCTGCTGTGGCGCAGGTGGTACTCACATTCCTTCAGGGTCTTGGCGGCAATGGCGGCGAGGGTGGCATCAGCCGAAGCCTGCAATGCCAGGTAATAGTGATAATCATAGGCGTCAACCAGGAACTGGCGCGCCGTGGTAAAGGCAAAATCGCCCACCGGCAATTCCATGATGTGGAAATTCCGGAACTCCCGTTCATTGCGGAAATAAGCGAGGTCATCTTCGCTCCTGCCCTTCCCTTCCACCTCCCCGGCATAGGTCAGCAGCATGCGTGCGCGCCCGATCAGGTCCAGCGCGGTATTGGTCATCGCCAGGTCTTCCTCCAGGAACGGGCCGCGTCCGCACCATTCCCCCAGGCGCTGGCCGTTGATCAGGGCGTTATCGCCGAGGCGGATAACATACTGGAACAAGTCAGAACTCATAGCTTAATTCTCGATATATGGGGTCAGAGTAAAATCCTCGTTATCGTGGTCGATGGCACTGTCCGGGGTGATTTTACTCTGACCCCTGGTGGCGTCCGAATTTCACAGCTTGAGGTCCTCAGGCACGTCGTAAAAGGTCGGGTGGCGGTAGATCTTGTCTTCCGCAGGCTCGAAAAAACTGTCCTCGTCCTGCGGCTGGCTGGCGACGATATCCGCCGACTTCACCACCCAGATGCTGCAGCCCTCGTTGCGGCGGGTATAGGTGTCGCGGGCATATTGCAGGGCCTGTTCGCCGTCGGCAGCATGGATGCTGCCGGCATGCTTGTGGTCCAGGCCCCGCTTGTTGCGGATGAATACTTCCCACAGGGGCAAACGTCCGGTTTTTCCCGTCATTTCTTTCCTCCAAAACGATATATGGGGTCAGAGTAAAATTTCTGACGAAATTCTTACTCCGACCCCGAAACTTCCTCAGGCCGCGGCCCTGGCAACCCGCTGCCCTTGCTTGTCCGCGTAGGCCAGGGCGGCTTCCCTTACCCAGGCGCCGTCTTCATGGACCTTGATGCGGGCGCTCAAACGCTCGTGGTTGCAGGGGCCGTTGCCGGCAATGACCTGGAAAAATTCTTCCCAGTCTATTTCGCCGAAATCGTAATGCCCGCGTTCTTCGTTCCATTTGAGGTCGGGGTCGGGGAGCGTGATGCCCAGGTATTCGGCCTGGGGAACGGATTGATCCACGAACTTCTGGCGCAGGTCATCATTGCTGAAGCGCTTTATCTTCCATTGCATCGACTGGGCGGAATGGGTGGAATCGGTGTCACTGGGGCCGAACATCATCAGCGCCGGCCACCACCACCTGTTTACCGCGTCCTGGGCCATTGCCTTTTGCTCTTCCGACCCGCGGCACAGGGTCATCAGCAGTTCATAACCCTGGCGCATATGGAAACTCTCTTCCTTGCAGATGCGCACCATGGCCCGGGCATAAGGGCCGTAGGAACAGCGGCACAGGGGAATCTGGTTGAGGATGGCCGCGGCATCCACCAGCCAGCCGATGGCACCGATATCCGCCCAGGTCAGGGTCGGGTAATTGAATATGCTGGAATACTTGGCCTTGCCGGAATGCAGTTGGTCGATCAGTTCCTCCCGGGACACCCCCAGGGTTTCCGCGGCGCTGTACAGGTACAGGCCGTGCCCGCCCTCGTCCTGCACCTTGGCCAGCAGGATCGCCTTGCGCCGCAGGGTCGGCGCCCGCGTGATCCAGTTGCCCTCCGGCAACTGGCCGACAATCTCGGAATGGGCGTGCTGGGAAATCTGCCTGACCAGGGTTTTCCGGTAGGCGTCCGGCATCCAGTCCCGGGGTTCGATCTTTTCCTCGGCATCGATTCGGCTCTGAAAAACATTCGCCAATGCGGCTGTATCGGTCATGTGCGTTTACCTGGATTTCACTACTTATTTAATGATACAAAAAATAGAAAAAATGTCAATATTTTTGTATCACATTAAGATTGGCTGGGAATTAACATGGATGTACAGGATATACAGGATATTTAAAGACAATAATGATTTAAGGAGCTTATCTATTGATCCGTCAGGGATCAGCTTGATGAATGAGTGCAAAGCATTTTTTCACACATCCTGTTTATCCTGTACATCCATGTGAATGAATCCTGTTGTATCAGTTATGATACGGGTTGAACCCGGTCACGTCCTCTCTTTGAGACTCGCCGGTGTCCATGGGGGGCGTCGGGATATAATGCTCCGGAACCGGGCCGCCCCTGGCCTTGCGGGCCAGGGCCTGTTCGACGGTCTCGACCTTCACCGCGGCGGCGACCCCGTCTTTTCTCTTCACCATCATGGCAATACCCGAACTGTTCGGCGGCGGCATCATATCGGCGTGGTAATACGCGACCTTATGTTTCTGTACGTCAATTTTGCGGTTTACGTCCAGGTCTCGCTGGTTAACCCCTTTAAGCGGGTGCACGCAGACACCGTCCACAATCTCCAGGTCCAGCCACCATTTCTTGGCGGGATTGCGTATGCCGTGGCCCAACAGGTCATCCAGTTTTACCGCGATCGGCACCAGCAGGGGCTTCAGCCAGAATGCGTTGACGCCGCACCAGCTTGCTGCCTGGGTGGCGATGGGGCCGTCCCAGCTTATGACCTTGTTCAGCGGGCAGGTCTTCATGCAACGGCCGCAGGCCAGTCCGCGCTGGTTGGTCAGGCGGTAGCGGGTACAGCGCTCCACGTCCGGCTTCCACATCTCGTAACCGTTGAACATCACCTTGTCGCCGAAGGGTATGGCGTCGCAAGGGCATTCCCTTGCGCACTTGAGACAGTTGGAGCAGAAATACTGCAAGCCGAAATCCACGGGTTTATCGGGGACCAGGGGCAGGTCGGTAGTCATGACGACGGTCTTGAAACGCGGGCCGATGAACGGGTTGAGCACCAGTTCGCCGATGCGGCTGAGTTCACCCAGACCCGCCCACATGACCAGCGGAATGTGCAGCACGTGGGAATCGGCGTTGGTCTGCGGCCTGGCAGGATGGCCCATTGAGCGTATATGCTCAGCCATGATGCCGGCAATCAACGCGCCGCGCATGTAGGCGCGCATGGACTGCGCCCCGGAAATGAAATCGTCGCCGGAGGCGCCTTCCATGGTGTCATAGCCCTGGTCGATCAGGCATACGACGGCATATTTGTGGTACGGCTTGATCTCCGAACCGTCTTCCTTGTGCGAATACCAGGCATAGTCAGGTATCTCACAGATCCCGGTTATCTCCGACCCCAGGGCGTAGGATAATGATTTCAGCGCTTTGGTATTGGCCTCGGGATCAATCAACTCCAACGCTTTTGTTTCTGCTACAGGCCCGTCCTGGTGCGGCACCATGCCGCGGATCTGCTTCAGCATGGCCGCGGCAAACGGGTGTTTGAAGGAAAACCGCTGGCGTTCCACCTGGGCTTTCTTATCCAGGTCGCCATGGATCGCCCTCTCGAAGAAACCGGCCCGTTTCGGCACCCGCGGCACTTCATCATCCAGTATCAGCGTCGTGGGCCGATCCACGCGTTTTACCTGTTCCATCGGGTAATTGCTGAGGTGGGTCTTTCGGTTTGCCCGGCGCCACCGCTCCAGGCCGGACGTGGCGCCGCCGATACCCAGCCAGTATGCCAGGTTCCTGCCGTTTTTCGCTTTGCGCGCCAGTGGTTTGTCCGTCGCCAGCGCGTAGTCCGTGGTCACCACCGCGACCGAATAGCCGGTTCCCAGGTATGGGTTGACGACCTGTCCGTTATCCCGGACTCCCAGGCCCGCCAATACGGTCAGGCGGCCGATGTCGATTTGATCGTTCCGGTCGTCATAAGCGGTCGCGTTGAACCCCATTGCCCGGATGTGGTTGGCTATGCCTACCGCCACTTCGAAGGCGCGCATCTGCGCGGTGGCATGGATGGAACCTTCCAGCCAGCCGCTCGCCAGGTTGCCGGCTTCCGGCAGGCGGCTGTATTCGACAAGCACGACGATGCCGTGAGTGTGATCTTCCGGACTCGCATCCTGATACCAGCATGATGCGGACAACTCGCATATCCCGATCTGCCCGGCATCAAGAAAATAGCCGGC
The DNA here is from genome assembly GCA_028819495.1 of Gammaproteobacteria bacterium. Lineage (GTDB taxonomy): Bacteria > Pseudomonadota > Gammaproteobacteria > Eutrophobiales > Eutrophobiaceae > JAAXHV01. Next base: position 41,414 of record JAPPLI010000118.1, read on the forward strand.
GCCCTTGACATCTATGGAACGCCTTTCCAGGTCATCAGGCACCGGCGCCCTGGCCGGGGCAACCGGGCCGTTACAGAACTGCTTGAAGATGGCGTGATACTTCTCCAGCGCCGCGGCATAGTTTGAAGATGTGCCGTTGCTGAATACGGGTCCGGCATTCTGCCCCAGCCGCTGTTCATACTCGATAAGCCGCTCATCGCGGGGCAACCTCTCAAGGGGATAAAACCCGTGGTGGAAGGGGCGGTTTTTGTTTGAGAAGAAGATCATGCTTTGCTCACCGGATTACCGGGATATAGTATTTGATCCCGGGGTCAGAGTAAAATCCTCGTTATCGTGGCCGATGGCAGGGTCCGGGGTGATTTTACTCTGACCCCTGCAATTCTCTGACCCCTGGATTACTGTCAGTGGCTTGCCGCTTCCGATGTGCCGATACCGAGTTCCGAGCGGATATATTGTTCGTCAAACGCCGTTCTTTCCCCGTCCGCCCTGGCGCTGTGATCGCTCCTTGACGACAGCCAGGCCGTGAGGAAAGCCAGCGGAGCCGAGATAATTGTCGGGTAGACATACGGAAACACCGGTTTTTCCATACCTATCACGTCCACCCACACCTGCGGCCCCAGGATAATCAGGCTTACGGAGGATACCAGGCCGGCCAGGCAGCCATGGATGGCGCCCCGGGTCGTCAGCCCGCGCCAGTACATGGACAGCAACAATACCGGCGCATTAGCGCTGCCGGCAACCGCCAGGGCCATATTGGTGACAAAGATGACGTTTTGATGCTCAAAGGCAATGCCGAACAGGATTGCCAGGATACCGATGCCGACCACGGCACAGCGGGAGACCAGTAATTCGGATTTTTCCGATGCCCTGCCCTGCTTAATCGATTTCGCATACAGGTCATGGGCGATGGTGGCGGCCGCGGAGATGGTCAATCCCGACACAACGGCAAGGATGGTGGCAAAGGCAACCGCAGAGACAAAACCCAGCAGAATATCGCCTCCCAGGTAGTGGGCGGCATGTAATACCACCATGTTGCGGCCGCCGGTCAGGCCGCCCGCGGCACTCTGGTAGTCCGGGTTGAACATGATGATAGAGACCGCGCCAAAGCCGACGACGAGCATCAGCAGGTTGAAATAACCGATGATGGAGATAGCGTAAAATGCCGATTTTCTCGCCGTTTTTGCGTCCTTCACGGTAAAGATCCGCATGAGGATATGGGGCAGGCCGATGAAGCCCAGCAGGGCCGTCAACCCCAGGGAGAGCACCGATACCGGTTCTTTGAGCCAGCCGCCCGGCGCAACGAGGTCCCAGCCCCTCGGATGAGTCGTGACCGCGCTGTGGAAGACCGCATTCAGGTCAAGCTGGTAATGCTGAAGCATTAACAGGGTAATCAAGGTGCCGCCGACCACCAGCAGGAATGCCTTGATAATCTGTACCCAGGTCGTGGCAAGCATCCCGCCGAAGGTCACGTAGGCAATCATCAAGGCGCTGATTCCGCTCACGGCCCAGATGTAATCAAGACCGAACAGGAGCTGGATCAGTTTTCCGGCGCCTACCAGTTGCGAGATAAGATAAAAGATCACGGTGGCAAGGGAACCCAGGGCGGCAACTTGTGTGATCGGGCGTTGATCAAGACGGAAAGAGATGACATCGATAAACGTGTAACGGCCCAGATTACGCAGCCGTTCGGCAACCAGGAACAGGATAACCGGCCAACTGGCCACCGCGCCGACCGCCAGCATCAACCCGTCCGTGCCGCTGAAGAACAACAGGCTTGTCAGCCCCAGGAAAGTCGCCGCCGACATAAAATCACCGGAAATGGCAATCCCGTTCTGCCATGCGGGAATGCCGCCGCCGGCAGCATAGAACTCCTTGCGGGTACGGGTGCGCCGGGCCGCCCACCAGGTAATCCACAAGGTGCTCAGGACAAACAGTACAAACGTGAGGATTGCGGTGATATTACCTCCGCCACCGCTGCCGGCTACCGGCTCGGCAATGCCGGCGGCCGATGACAACAGCAGGACCGGAAAGACGGATATTCCCTTAATCATCCGCCAGTTCCTTCAGTATCCTGTCCCGTTCCGGGTCGTAAAACCTGCCTGTCCACCAGATATAAAACGCGGAAATCAGGACACTCATTACAATGACCAGCACGGTCAGCCAGATAATGACGCTGACGGCGCTTCCCGTCGGCCATAAAAATCCCGATAAGCCGGGCAACCAGGCAATGGCGCCGAAATAAACAACGAACTGGAGGATGCCGATTACCGTGAGCAGGAACGTCACTCGCTGGCGCCTGCGGACCAGCGTCCGGTAAGCCGGGGAAGCCGACAGCTTGCGGATTTTTTCCTGCATCTCAATGATCATATTTAAAATTGCAGGGGTCAGAGTAAAATTTCTGACGAAATTCTTACTCTGACCCCATATATCCGCGGTGTATAATATAAGAAAGTCTGAGCATGTCCATTCCCTTATCAAATACAGAACAGGGACAGGACCTGCCAGGGCGCGCATAACCAAACTGGACAGAACCCCATGCAGGCACAGGATCCGTTGATAGCTGAAAGACAACGAAAACTCGCCTCCATCTCGGCGGCGAGTATGGCCAATCGGGATACCCCGCTTGTCCGTAATGCCTGGTACGTGGCGGCGCGCAGCGATGAGGTTGGCAGAAACCTGTTCTCCCGGCAATACCTGGGCATCAGCACCGTTTTGTTCCGCAAGGAGGACGGTACCCCGGTGGCCCTGCAGAACCGCTGCTGCCACCGCTCCTTCCCCCTGTCCGAGGGCAAGCTGTTCGGCGACGTGCTGGAATGCGGCTACCACGGGTTCCGGTACAACACCTCCGGACGCTGTATCGCGGTCCCGTCCCAGGACCGTCCGCCGCAGAACATCGGCGTGCGCGCATTCCCGGTGATCGAGAAAAAACCCTTCATCTGGATCTGGCCCGGAGACCCGGACCTGGCCGATGAGGCCCTGCTGCCGCACCAGGAATACTTCGACCATCCGGACTGGGCGGTGAATATCGGCTTCCTCAACATCAAGGGCAGTTACGTGCACCTGCACGAGAACCTGCTGGACCTGTCGCATCTCAGTTTCCTGCACGACAAGACCTTCGGGACCCCGGAGTACGCGCGGGCGCCCATCGAGTCCACGGTTGAAGACGAACATTTCGAGGTATGGCGCCACGTGGAATGCGTGCTGCCGCCCATTTATTCAAAACCCCTGGGCTGGGAGAACGAAAAAGCCCTGCGCAGTTCCGGTTCCCTGTTCGTCACACCCGGCCTGCATGTCAATACGGGGATACTGAAAAACCTGGACAAACCAAAAAAAATGGAAAAACTGCAGCCCCTGGTCAAGGTAGCGCAGTTGATCACCCCGGAAACCAATACTTCCACCAACTACTACTACGCCCAGTGCCGCAATTTCTGTATCGATGACGAGGAGATGGGCGCCTTCATGCTGAAGGCCAACCAGGCCGCGTTCAGCGAAGACGTGTTCGCCATCGAACATATCAACCGCATGCAGGACATCGACCGGACACCGGACTTCTACGAGATAGACGTCCCGGCGGACCGGCCCGGGGTTGCCATGCGCCGGCACCTGAAGAAATTGTCCGACGTGGAGCGCAGCTAACCGGAATATTAATGGGGACGGGCACATTCCGTTCCCGATCAGCGAAAGCCGTGTTGTATCGGAACAACTTGCGCTTCTTTCCTGAACAGGGAATTTATCCCACTCCCCTGAAACATATTGGTATTTGAAGGAATTTACTTACAATTCGGATGTAACCGGGTTATACTCCTTAAACTGGTGTATTGTTGCAAAAACAATACGAAAGGTAATGGGAAGTTGAGTCATTCATGATCTGGGGTACATAATGAAAACGTTAAACCTCTCTCTATCAAGCATTATTCTGGTTTTGTCATTGACCTTTCCTGTCAACTCAGGTGCACAGGTCCTTGAAGAGATAATCGTTACCGCGCAAAAGCGCGAGCAGAACCTGCAGGACGTGGGTATCTCCGTGACCGCTTACACCGGCGAGCAGATCAAGGAACTGGGCCTGGCCGATACTGTTGATCTCACGACCATGACACCCGGCCTGCAGTACACGGTGCCCAATGCCGAAGGCAGCCAGATCAATTTCTTCCTGAGGGGTGTCGGTTTAAACGAAGTATCCGATTTCAACGAGAATCCGGTTGCCGTGTATTTTGACGACGTCTACCGCGCCGCGATCGGCGGCCTGCACCTGCAGAATTTCGATGTGGACCGGGCGGAAGTACTGCGTGGACCGCAGGGGACCCTGTTCGGCCGCAACACCTCGGGCGGCCTGGTGCATTTCATTTCCAGGAAACCGACCCGTGAGTTTGAAGCCTACCTGGAGGCCGGCGTGGAGGCCTACGGCACCTTCAAGACCGAGGGCATGGTGAACGGCGCCATCGGCGAGAATATGGCTGCGAGAATTTCCTTTGCAACCAACAAGAACGGGGGTTACGTGGATAACGTCTTTGACGGCCTGGACCCGCTGAAAGGCACGGCACCGGGTGATTTCAACGAGACCAACGCCAAGGCCGGGCGCATCCAGTTGCTGATGACACCCTCCGATGACGTTGAAGCCCTGGTCAAGGCCCATTATTCCCACAACCGCGGCCAAGTGGGCGGCTGGCAGAACCAGACCACTCAATTCGCCCCAACCCCCGATGGCGGATATGATTTCGACAACCGGGTGCCCTTGGGGCCGAACGAATCCAATCCCAACTGTTTTGATCCCGGCGCAGGCATATTCTACGAGGTGGTCGGCACCGACTGTTTCGGTTACCGGGATACGGACGGCGACCCGCACAAGGGCAGCTTTGACCGGGACGGCGATACCGCCGTTACCGCCGCAGGCGTATCGGCGGTCATCGACTGGGACCTCAGGGACGGCTTGACACTAACGTCTATAACCGCCTATGACCACGTGGACCGTACCCAGGAGGAAGACACCGACGCCAGCCCGGTCAATTTCGTCCAGGTGGAGTTTCATGCCTTGACAGAGCAGTTCACCCAGGAACTGCGCCTGGCCGGCGAGTCCGACAGGATGCGCTGGCAGACCGGGCTGTACTACTTTAACTGGGAAGTGGAAGCCGACTACGGCCTGGTGCTGATACCCGGTTTCTTTGTCATCGACGTGGATGCCAAGCAGGATACGGAGTCATGGTCTGCGTTCGGCCAGTTTGAATTCGACCTGACCGACCAGCTTACCGTGATCGGCGGCCTGAGGTACACGGAAGAAGAGAAAGAAATGAACTACAGCAGCATGGACATAGAGAACGGCCTGACCGGTTTCCTGACCGCGCCGCCGCCGTTTGTCGACCTCGGCGCGGGAGAGGGAGTCGGCGTACTGCCCAATTACCCGAGCGGGATCCGTCCGACACCCGACCAGATGATGCTGTTCAATACCACCAGCGTCGGCAACCTTGCCGAACATGACAAGAACAACGTAACCGCACTGGCGGAAATAGACTGGAAGCCCAACGATGACCTGCTGATCTACGCCAAATATTCCCGCGGCGTGAAGTCGGCCGGCTTCAACGGCACCTTTATCGATGCCAGCGCCAACTTCGGCCTGGACGCGCCGGAGGACGTCCCGTTCGATGATGAGACGCTGACCAGCTATGAGGCAGGCTTCAAGGCCACCATCCTGGGCGGCGCTGCCCGGTTGAACGCGGCCGCGTTTTACTACGACTACGAGGATTTCCAGACCTTCCGCTTTGTTACCCTGAATGCGATCATATTTAACTCCGATGCGGAAGTTTACGGTGGCGAAATCGAGTTGCAGGCCAGTCCTGCCGAGGGCTGGGATTTCATCCTGGGCGCTTCCTTCCTGGACGCAACCGCGAAGGATATTCAGGCTACCGACACCCGTACCCCGATAGACAGGACCATGGTGTCGGCCCCGGACTTTACGGCAAACGGCATGGCCCGTTACGAGTGGCCGGCGTGGAACGGATCCATGGCGGCCATAGCCAGTTTTTATTACCAGGATGAAACCTACTACGATATTCAGAATTACGACATCTCTCTTGGAGATGACTATATCGTCGGGAACTTCAGGTTGAAATGGACCTCCGCCAACGAGGCCATGACGGTCTCGGCCTTCGTCAACAATGTTGCCGACGAGGAATACCTGACTTATACCTTCGATTTTACCGGTCCGGGCGGTTTCAACCAGTTGCACTACGGCAAGCCACGCTGGTATGGCGGTTCGGTTCGTTACGCCTGGCAATAAACCTGCAGAGTATTTCTAAGGGGACGGATTTAAAATCCGTCCTCTGATCGGCTGCTTTCATAACACCGGTTGAATTCCCAACCGGTGTTTTTTTTCGTGCGGAACTTGATAGACTCCAGGTAAGTCACCAGTTCGAGGCGCCAGATGACTACTCAAAAACAGAACAAACCCATCGCCCCCTATATGGCCATCGGCCTGTCCACGACGATCACGGGGATAGCAGACCGCAAACACATTCGCTATAACCTGGAAAATATCGAGGAGGCGATTCACGCGGCAGTTTCCATGGTGAATATCAACATGCCGGTGAAGATCATCGCCCTGGCAGAAGGCGCGTTGACCGGCTTCACCGACGAGATCTTCGACCTGCCCCATACACTGGCGGCCAGGGAGTTGTTCATTGATATTCCGGGTGAGGAAACCGCCTGGCTGGGACGCCTGGCGGCGCTCTATGACACCTATATCATCGGCCAGTGCAAGGCGCGCTGGCCCGAGATCATGAGTGACCGGTTTTTCAATACCCTGTTTGTAATCGACCCCAAAGGAAACGTGGTGCACAAGGCGGCAAAAAACCACATCTGGTGCCGGGAACGTTCCTGCACTCCCCACGATATCTACGACCGCTGGGTTGAAGTCTTCGGGGACGGCATCGATGCCTTCTATCCCGTGCTGAAGACGCCGGACATCGGCAATATCGGCACCATCTGCTGCAGCGACGGCGAATACCCGGAGGCGGTACGGGCGCTGGCGTTCAACGGCGCCGAAGTGGTATACCGGCCCAGCGAGGCCATGCCCATGACCGGTTCCGGCTATCCGGGCGGGGGTTCCTGGATGATCCAGAACCGGGGGCACGCGGAGTTCAATTCCGTCTATATGCTGTGCCCCAATGCCGGGCCGATTTACCTGTCAGCCACGTCCAGAAACCCTGTAGACATTACCGGCGGGCATGCCCACATCGTCGATTACCGCGGCGAGATCATGTCCTACAGCCCGTCGACAAACAACACCCTGGTGTGCGCCACCATCGATATCGAGGCCCTGCGCCAGTTCCGCCTGATGAACCTGAACAGCAACTGGCTGAAGGACCTGCGTACCGAAGTTTTCCGGCGTATGTATGAAAAACCCATCCATCCGAAAAACCTGTGGATGGAGCAGGACCCGCAACGCCATGCGGAGGTTGACGAGATCTACCGCAACAATATCGAAACCCTGGTCGAACGCGGCACGTGGACCAGGCCGTTTTATGAACACGAGGGCTGCCGTTTTCAGCCCGGCGGGGAAGAAGAACCCTCCTGGGAAGAGCTGAAGGAAATGTGGGCGCCGTGGAATGAATAAATACGATTGCATTATTGTCGGCAGCGGCATCAACGCCCTGGTGTGCGCGGCGTTATTAAGCAAGCAGGGCAACAAGGTACTGGTGCTGGAACGCAACGACCGCCCGGGAGGATGCATCCGCACGGACGAGATCACCGCGCCGGGCTTTATTCACGACGTGTTGTCCAGTTGGCACCCGTTGTTCGTCACGTCACCGGGATATGCCGAATTGAAGGACGACCTGGAAAAGTACGGACTGGAATACTGCAATACGGACAGCCCCACCGCGGTGGTGTTACCTGACCAGACGTCTTTTATCCTGAAAAATTCACGGGAGGAAAACATCAGCGCCATGAATGCCCTGGCCGGCGGTGACGGCGACCGTTATGGCGCGGCCATGGCGGAACTGGAACAGTCCCTGGGGCTTACTTTCACCCTGCTGGGCAGCGAGTTGTGGCGCGGCTCCACGCTGAAGGTTCTACTGTCAACCATGGTGAAGATGGGGCCGTTCAAACTGGCGCAGTATTTCGGCGCCGGACTGCAGCCGGCGCGCGCCTGGCTGGATACGACATTCAGTTCGAACGCGGTGAGCGCCTGCCTGGCCGGCTGGCCGTCCCATGCCGGTATCGGTCCGGATGCGCCTGCCTCCGCGCTGATGGCGCAGGTGATCGCATTCACCCTTGAGATGGTGGGTTGTCCGGTAGTCAAGGGAGGGAACTACAACATCGTACGGGCCTTTCAGCAGGTGATTGAAGCCAACGGCGGCGAGTTGCAGGTGAACGCGGATGTAACGAAGGTAATAACCGGGAACGGTCGGGCAACGGGCATTAAAACCCGCGCCGGGACCGAGTACCGGGGCGACAAGGTGATCTGCAGCGTCACCCCGAACCAGCTTTACGAAAACCTGCTGGACCCGGCCGATGTGCCTGCTGCGGTGGCGGCGCAAACCAGGGCCTACCGTTACGGCAACGGCGATATGCAGATCCACCTGGCCCTGTCGGAGCCGCCTCAGTGGCGTGCGCAGGGGATGGAAAAAGTCGCGATTACCCATATTACGAGCGGTGTAAACGCCGTATCGCGCTCGATAAACGAGGCAAACCGCGGTCTGCTGCCGCGGGAAGCCACCATCGTGGTCGGCCAACCCGCGGCGCTGGACCCGGACCGGGTCCCGGACGGCAAGGGCCTGCTATGGATACAGTTGCAGGAATGCCCGCGCCACATCAGGGGCGATGCCGCCGGCCAAATCGAGACGCCCGGCAACGGCGCCTGGACCGAATCCGTGCGCGAGGCGTACGCGGACCGCATCATCGACCGGCTGGCGCGCTATATTCCGAACCTGAAAGGGAGTATCATCGCAAGAACCGTGCTGTCCCCGGCGGACCTGGAGGCGATAAACGTCAACCTGGTGGGCGGAGACCCCTACGGCGGCGCCTGTTCCCTGGACCAGTTCTTCCTGTGGCGGCCGCTGCGGTCATTGAAAAACCACGACACACCGGTGAAAAACCTGTACCACATCGGCGCTTCCACTCATCCGGGGCCCGGCCTGGGCGGCGGTTCCGGATACCTGGTTGCAAAGAGCTTGGCTTGATGTAGGGGGTCAGAGTAAAAATTCTTCGAATTTCTTACTCTGACCCCTGGTGCTACGGAATGGACGGGAGTTTCGGGGTCAGAGTAAGAATTTCGTCAGAAATTTTACTCTGACCCCTGCAATTGCGAATTTCAAAACACAACGGAGAAAACAGATGATAAGAGTAAACGTGATGTACCCCAAACAGGAAGGCGGCAGTTTCGATTATGACTACTACCTGAACACCCACATGCCCCTGGTGGGCGAACGATGGAGCGACGTGGTGCGCGGCATGGAAGTCTACAAGGGCCTGGGCGGCGCCGGTGGCGCGCCCGAACCTTATGTCACCGTCGCCAGCCTGAAGTTCGACAGCGTGGAGGCGTTCACGCAGGCCCTGGAGGCCCATGCCGAAGAGATCATGGGAGACATACCCAACTTCACCAACATCGACCCAATCGTGCAGATCGAGGAACAGCTATTGTAGCAGCCAGGCCGCGTCCTGCTGTTTACAGAAACCATCCTCTTCCAGTTTGATCAAACCCGCCAGCAGGGAGCGGGCGGCAATCGGGTAAACGCTTTCGGATACGTCGGCGTAGATTTCAGGCAGTAATTCATCGACCGTGCGCGGTGTGCCGGTCAATGCTGCCTTGACTGCGTCTTCACGCTTCTGCCGGTGGCGGAGGAAATGCCGTATCAGGCCGTGGCCGTCGCGCCGGGGCGGCCCGTGGGCGGGATACAGGACATTCATGGGAATGCCGAGCAACCTGTTCAGGCTGTCCAGGTAGGTGTGCATGTGGCCTTCCGGCGGATCGATAATAATGGTTGATACCGTGGACAGCATGTCGCCTACGATCGCCGCATGGTAGCGGCTGTCGATATAACACAGGTGATCGACCGCGTGGCCCGGCGTATGCAACACCTTGAGATGCCAGTCGCCGGACCCGTCCGGGGCCGTGCCCAGTTCCAGCCGATCGCCGTCCGTTAACGGATCGCCTGTTATATATCCCGAATCGATGCGGCGGTAAGTCTCCTCGTGTGCCCGGACCGGCAGCCGGTAGCGCCGGCTCACTTCAATCACCGCACCGACGTGATCAACATGGTGGTGTGTTAACAGGATGGCCTCAAACGCTCGGCCCTCACCGATCATCTCGTCCATCCGGTTGAACAGCCGTTGCTGTTCCCCCTGGTCCGGAGTCGCCGGATCGATGACGTACAGCCTGTCCGTACCGGCGATCATGGTATTGGTGGTTGTCGCCGGCGGCAACGTCGGCGTCGCCAGCGGCGCAACGAAGATGCCGGGTGAAAAATAAACCGGATGCAGTCCGCCCTGCGCCAGGCGTTCCGTCTCATGCCTGCCCCGCTCAAGGAATGCATCCAGGCTGCCTGTGGCCATCAGGCGCAACAGGAACAGCACCGGCGGCGCGATCTCCATTTCACCCCGGTCCCAGGCGTCAACCACATCCTGCGGCCTGACAAACCGGCCTTCAACCAGTTCGTAGTTATCGATGCCGGGAGTCTCGTCTTCCGGGCAGCGTACGTACATGAACCGGGTATCGAAACGGACCGGGAAAAACGGCGGCGTGGTGATGCGGAACAGTGACGTAACCAGGGGAAACCCTGCGTCAAACTGCGCCAGGAAATCCCGCCATTGTTCAGGCGCTTCCTTGATCTGCTCCTTCAACGCCTGTTTTCGCTCCCGGCTGAACTCCCCGCCCAGGGTAGCGGACAGGATATCCGTTTCCTCCAGGATCTCGCGCACGGCGCAGCGTTTCAGCACAAGCTCCTCGGGATCGTCTTCCCCGTGATGGTCAACCGGGCTGACGTTGCCCCCGGGGAACACCCAGTAACCGCCGAAAAACTTGAGTTCGGGGGCGCGCCTGACCAGGTACACCTCAGGTTCTTCGTCAGGCCCGCGGACAAGGATAACGCTGGCGGCTGATTTTATGCTCACGAGCGTTGTTCCAGCAACGGCGCATTCAGCGGCCAGGGCGCGGCCTGTTCAAGTTGGCGGGCGAGTTGCAGCAGGGTGTGTTCGGCGCCGTAGCGGCCGGCGAATTGTACGCCCAGCGGCAGGTTGGCGGAGCTGCGGTGTAACGGCAGCGAGATTGCCGGTTGGCCGGTGGTGTTGAACAACGGCGTGAACGGGCAGAATTCAAACGTACGCATCGACCAAGCCCTTGCATCCAGGCCGGGATCATTGGCATTGATAACGCCCAGCGGCAGCGGCGGTTGCGCCACGGTAGGGGTGAGCAGGACATCGTACTCCTGGAAGAATCTGCCGATGCCCCGGCACACCTGGTTCGCGGCTGCCTGTGCCCTGAGCAGGGTTTCCGCCTTGATCTGCTTGCCCTCCCGGTAACAGGCGAGGACGGTTGCCTCCAGGTGATCCTCATCAACAGGCCGACCTGGCGGAAGCGCTTCATCAGGTCGGTGTCGTGTTGCGCCCGGATACCCTGCGC
>JAPPLI010000109.1 GCA_028819495.1 Gammaproteobacteria bacterium
TACATCAATATGATCAATGAGTTAGAATGAATTATGGGGTTGTTCAGGGACGACTATTTAATTCAGCGAAAGGTCTTCAAAAACAATACGGGGAACGCGTGGCGAGAACTATCATGAGACGCCTTGCTATCCTGAAAGCTGCCGGTTCACTGGCATTGGTGCCCACGACTCCCCCTGATAGGAGGCACCAGCTAGGAAGTGAACGAAAGGGACAATACACTGTCGATGTTATTCATCCCTATCGGCTGATTTTCAAGCCGAACCATCAACCTTTTCCGCGGAAGCAAGATGGTGGGATAGACACGGAACAGGTAACCGCAATCACAATCATTGAAATAGTTGACTATCATTGACCGGAGACAAAGATATGGTAACGGCAACCAATCAATACACACCGGACTATGCAGTGCCACCGGGTGATATTCTGAATGAGCACATCATCGCGCAAGGAATCTCGCAAGCCGAACTTGCCCGGCGTTGTGGTCATTCTGCGAAACTGACCAGCGAAATCATTAACGGTAAAGCGCCGATCAATCCGCTTCTGACACTGGAGTTTGAAAAAGTGCTGAATGTTGATGCCAGTATCTGGCTCAATATAGAGACGGATTACAGATTGCATATAGCCCGTGAAGCAGAAGCGCGGGAAGCGGTTGACGCAACCGCTTGGCTGGAGCAATTTCCGACAAAAAAGCTGTGATACAACTCAGTGTACGCCACAAAATGGATGATCACCTCTGGTATAGACTCATCAAAACAACACCCATGCGCGGTGCAGCAATCTCAGCGCAAAGCAGGTCATGACGATCCTGAATATGAGCCTGAACTTTTCTTCGGGGATATGGTGCAGCGTTCTTTTCCCCAGGTATGAGCCGGGTATGGCCGCCAGGATGGCGCCGAGGATGACGTAGAGGTAGGGACCGTAATCAAAACCGTAATAACTGTATGCGCTCAGCTTGAGCACGTTCATGAGCAGCAGTCCTGCCGCCAGCGTGCCTACTATCTGCAGCCTGGACAACGCAGCGCGTATCATCAATGGTTGAAACAGGCCGCCGAATGAGAACAGGGTGGACAAGAACGAATGGATGACGCCGACCCAGAAGAAAGGCGTCGGAATCCTGGAGCCCCACTCTGTTTTCGGCATCCAGACCGCGGCCAGTATCAACAGGCCGATAACCAGGCTCAGAAGAAACTCCGACAGGTCAAAATACACCCGCCCCCCGATGAAGACGCCGATCAGGGCGCCAAGCAAAAACGGTATTACGATACGCCAGACTATCTCCCGGCGGAAATACCAGGATCTTCCCAGCGACAGTCCCAGCATCATCCAGGCATGCAGCGGCACCGCCACGGTTATCGGCACGATGCTGGAGACGATGGCAAGCATAATGAAACCGCCGCCCACCGCAAAGGTGGCGCTGATGTACGCCGAGAAAAACGACCCGAGTATGATCAGGATTGCTGCCGCTTCAAGCAGTGACATATAGATACTTCCAATTAAGCTAAAATGCCGTTATGAAAATCAAGGAAACCCTCGCGGCCGAGTTCGACCAGTTCTCCGATCACTATACGGAGGATATGATCCGTATAGTGCCGCATTACCTGAGGCTGTTGTCCAGTCTCAGTGACAGTCTGCCTGAAGACTTTGCCGCGTACAGGATCCTGGACCTGGGTTGCGGCAACGGAAACGTGACGGCCCTGCTGCTGGAGAAATTTCCCGACGCGGAATATACCTTGCTCGATGCTTCGCCGGACATGCTGGAACTATGCCGGGACAGGTTTCCCGGCGACAACATAACTTATGTCAGGCGTTACTTCCGGGATTATACCTTCCCTGAGGATTATTTCGACCTCATTACCGCATGTTTCAGCCTGCACCACTGCGACAGCAGGGAAAAGCAGTGGATCTTCCCCCTGTTGCAGCGCGCGCTGAAGCAGGGCGGCATATTCACCTGCTCGGACCTGATGGTCGAAAGGAATTCCCCCGAACATAAGGCGCTGATCGATGACTGGGAAGCATTCGTCAACGCCAGTTACCCGGACGGCGAGAAATGGGCGTGGCTGGCTGAACACCATGAGGCCTATGACCGGCCTGACGCTTATGCCGACCAGAAATCCTGGCTGCTGGACGCCGGCTTCAGCTACGTTGACGCCAGATGGCGCGAAGACCACTGGATGCATTTCATCGCGGGGAAATAGATCCGTTCCCTTGTTCAACTGTGGCAGTTTGGGAATACCTGATACGTCCTTTTACTGGGCTTGGTCCGCGCCCTGTTTCCGTTTTATCCTCTCGTGGATGTTGTTCTTTCGGAAACTCAGTCCGAAAGTAAGTTCGGTCATCTCGAATGAGATGGCCAGGGGCCGTTCCCGGTAGAGGCTGTCCAGGTACTCTGTCAGGATATTGAATATTTTCTCCCCGACCTCACGTCTTACGTCCGGGTCACGCCTGCGGCCTATGCGGGCGGTCAGGTGCACGAAGGCATTGTCCGGGTCGCCGTCGGCGACCAGGTAATGCTCGCAGCGGTGGGCGCGAAAGCGCACGCCGCCCAGGGCAAACACGCCGGTGTCCATTGCGGTCTCATGCAGGGCCCCGAACAAGCCGTCCAGGTCCAGGTCGTCATCCAGATTGGCGGAATATTCCAGGATGAAATGGGGCATGCTCAGTTCACGGGAAACTCAGCGTTGATCTGTCCCGTGCCGGAACTGGGGAAATAATCACTGATGATCTCCACCGGCCTGTCATAGGCGTCCCAGCCCAGCATGCCCAGCAGCATCGCGGTGTCATGCATCCAGCCCTCCCCGTGGCAACGGTAGGCATACTCGCGGAACATCTCCGTGAAGGTCTTGAAATCGCCGCGCTTCCACAGGTCCACCACGCGCAGGTCCGTCTGCTGGTAGAACTCGTCGCTGATCTGGAATATCTTGTCACCGGCATTGGAATTGTCGTTGAAACGGTGGGACAGGGAACCGCTGGCCAGCACCATGACCTTGCTGTCGCTTTGTTCGACGGCTTCCCTGACTGCCTCACCGAATATCCTGGAATCATTCAGGTCGTGCCAGGCGCACCAGGCCGCGACCGATACCACCCTGAAGTGCCGGTCCTGGTTCATGTAGCGCATCGGCACCAGGGTGCCGTATTCCAGCGTCAGGCTGTCGACGTGGTGTGAGCGGGTATTGATGCCCCGGGCGTTGGCGCACTCGGCAATCAGGTCCCCCAAGGCGGGATTGCCGTCATACTCATAGGCCATGTCCTTGATGAAATGGGGCAGTTCATGGCTGGTATACACGCCCTTGAAATGCTCGCCGCTGTTGATGTGGTAACCGCTGTTCACCAGCCAGTGCACGTCAAACACCAGCGCGGTATCCGCGCCGCGGGCCCGGGCCCGCCGGCTGAGTTCCCGGTGGCCTTCGATGGCGTCCTCCCGGCATCCCTGGTGGGGGCCGGGGAGTTCCGACAGGTACATGGACGGCACATGCGTGATCTTGGCGGCCAGAACGATCTCACCCATTGTTACACCTCACCTTCCCAGAACCGGGATTTTATGTGTGCCGTGAGCGATGCACACGTTCTTGGTTTCCATGTAAAAGTCGAAGCTGTAGTCGCCGCCGTCCCGGCCTATGCCGCTCTGCTTCATGCCGCCGAAGGGCGACGGCAGGTTGCGGTTGTTCTCCGAATTCACCCACACCATGCCGGCCTCCAGGTTCTCCGCCATGCGGATGCCGCGCCCGGAGTCTGCGGTCCAGACGTAACCTGCCAGGCCGTACGGGGTATCGTTGGCCAGGGCCACGGCCTCCTCTTCGGTCGCGAAGGGGACAGCCGTCAGTACCGGGCCGAAGATTTCTTCCCGCGCGACCTTCATGCTGTTCGTTGCATTGCTGAACAGGGTGGGCCTGAGGTAATTGCCGGGGCCCAGGTCATCTACCGGCACGCCCCCCGCGACGATGGTTGCGTTCTCTTCCCTTGCCGCGTCCACGTAACTCATCACCTTTTCCAGGTGGCTCGGATGGATCAGCGGACCCAGTTCCGTGGCGGGGTCCAGGGGGTGTCCCACCTTGATGCTGTTAATCCGCTGTTCCAACGCGGCCAGGAACCGCTCGGCAATGCCATCCTGAACCAGCAGGCGGCTGCTGGAGGTACAGCGTTGCCCGTTCAGGCTGTAGATCATGAATACCACGGCGTCCAGTGCGCGCTCGAAATCGGCGTCGTCGAAAACGATGACGGGATTCTTGCCGCCCAGTTCCACATGTATCCTTTTCAGGGTGGCGGATGCCTGACGCATGATGAGTGTACCGGTCACCGTTTCCCCCACAAAACCGATGGCCCTGATGGCGGGATGCTCGGTCAATGCTTTTCCGGCGCTCTCGCCGAAGCCATTCACGGTGTTCCACACTCCATCAGGCAGACCGGCTTCCCTGCTTATCTGCGCCAGGATCATGGCCGACAGGGGGCTGAATTCCGCCGGCTTGTGCACCACGGTGCAACCGGCTGCCAGGGCAGGGGCGATCTTCCAGGTGGACAGCATGAACGGCGTATTCCACGGCGTGATCACGCCAACCGGGCCGATAGGTGTCCGCTTCGTGTAGTTCAGGTGTTCATCCTGGTGCAACGACAGGCCGTTGCCGGCCTCAGGGGCCTTGTCGGCAAAAAAACGGAAGTTCTCGGCGCCGCGCGCCGCGGCTGCCCGCATGAAACGGATCGGCTGGCCGCAGTCCATGCTCTCCACCAAGGCGATCTCCTCCGCCCGCTGTTCGACCAGTTCGGCAAAGCGGTTGAGGATTTTCCTGCGCGCTTTTCCGGAGGTGCGGGACCAGGCGGGGAATGCCTCTTGCGCGGCCCGGCAGGCGCGGTCGATATCCTCCGCCGAACCCGCGGCGACAAGTCCCAGAGAGGTATTGTCCGTCGGTGTCAGGTTGTCGAAGGTTTCGCCGGAAATGCCCGGACTGGGCTCACCATTAATATAATGCGCGGTGACGCTGTCCCTGAAACGGCGTAAATGGGTCTCCGCTTTTTTGAGGTTTTCAGCAAGTTGCCCGTTCATCAAAGTATTCCTGCTCGCTGATCACATAATTGATCAAACGGCCTACTTGTTCAACTTCTATCACCACCTCATCTCCCGGCCGTACATCCGAGAGCCCTTTCGGCGTTCCCGTCGATATCATATCGCCCGGCTGCAGGGTCATGAAGGCCGAGAGGTATTCAATCAGGAACGGGATATTGAATACCATGTCCCGGGTCGTACCCTCCTGCCGCAGTTCGCCGTTGACCCGGGTGCTGAGCTTGAGGTCGTGAGGGTCGTCTATGTCATCCCGGTCGATGATATACGGTCCCAGGGGGGACAGGGAATCCCGGCACTTGACCCGCAGGTTGGGGCGGTAATAGTTTTCCAGGTAATCACGCACTGCGTAATCGTTGCACAGGGTATAGCCGCCCACGTAATCCATGGCGTCCCGTCGCCTTATCCGGCGCGCCGTTTTACCGATGACGGCGACCAGTTCCGCCTCGTAGTGCATGTACTCGACGTTGTCCGGCCGGTAGCTGCGCTGCCTGTGGCCGGTGAAGGTATTCGGCGTTTTCAGGAACAGCAACGGTTCTTCGGGCGCCTTGAACGCCAGTTCCGCCGCATGGTCAACGTAGTTCAACCCCAGCGC